>DATACF010000363.1:0-6245 GCA_036259235.1 Longimicrobium sp.
CGCCGCCGGGGGGGGGCGCACGCAAGAAATAATCCCGTTACGGCTCGAAATGCGCTGACGGAATTCGCGGCGAGGCCGGACCGGAGCCGAGGTCAGCTCCGGCCCGCGACGATCGCGCTGAACGAACGGGCGCGGAGGGCGTCGGGGGAGAGGCCGGTGAGGGCGGCGGCCTCGTCTTCGGAGAGGGCGCCGCAGGCGAGGGCCCGGAGAAAATGGTTGAGGAGCCCCTGGCCGGTGGCGGCGTCGTCGAAGACGCTCCCCACGCGCGTGGCCTGGGCGGCGCGCTCCACGAAGTTGCGCAGCCGCGCCGCGGTCTCGTCCACCCCCTCCAGGAAGAAGGCGAACACCGCGGCGTAGCGGCTCACCAGCTGCGCCGGGTGGAGGTCCCACCCCTGGTAGAAGCCGCCCGCCAGCGCGTGGCGGACGTCCTCGTAGTGCAGCCGCCAGGCGCGGTGCACGGCCGCCCGGTTCTCCGCCGCCTGCGCGTCCGAGAGCGCCGCGCCCTCGCCCGCGCGGTGGGGCGCCACGGGGAGGAGGGTGGTGGCGCCGTCGGAGAGGCGCACCCCCGTCCCCGCCAGCGACGCCTGCATGGCCGCGCGGGCGAAGTCGCACGCCGGGTGGCGGAGCGACTGGTGCGCCGCCGCGATCCCCAGCGCCGCCGTGTAGTCGTACGCGCCGAAGTGCGCCCCCGTCACCCGCCCCTCCCCCGCGCGCACCAGCCCGGGGAGTCCCCACCGCCCGTCCGGGCCCACGACGGCCTGCGGCGTTTCGACCATCAGCTCCACCGGGAGCGACCCCACCGGGAGCCCCAGCCGCGGCTCCAGCGACTGGAGGACGTCGCCCAGGAAGTCCACCTGCTCGCCGCTCGTCACCTTCGGCAGCGTCACCACGAAGCCGCGCGGGAGCGCGCCGCCGCCGGCATCGAGGAGCGTGGTGAGGAAGAGGTCGAGGGTGCGCACCGCCCGCTCCGCGTGCTCCTCGGTGAGCGGCTTGACGCGGATGCCGACGAAGGGCGGGAGCGTCCCCGCCGCGAGCCCCGCGGCCATCTCGCGCGCCGCCGCCACGGCGTGCCCGTCCTCCTCCTCCCCCGCGCGGTAGCCGTAGCCGTCCTCGAAGTCGACGCGGAAGTCCTCCACCGCCTCGGCGCGCAGCTTCTCCGCCACGCGGGCGTGCACCTTCCCGGCGAGCGCCGCGTCGCCGATCCCCACCGCCTCCGCCAGCGCCGCCGCGTCGGGCGCGTGCTCCTCCATGGCCTTGAGCGCCAGCGTCCCCAGCTTCCGCGCGGTGTCGGCGCGGAAGAGGTGCGCGCCCCCGTAGACGGTGTGCACCGGCTGACGCGCGCTCCCATCGCCGGGGAACTGGCGCGCGTGGCCAAAGTTGGCCTTGCGCAGCCGCGAGGCCTGGTCGATCAGCTCGTGCGCGTCGAGGGTGGTCCGCATGCGGCTCGCGTTCCGGCGTGGGGTGTCAGAGGGTCGGGGAGGTCGGAGCCGTGAAAGTCGGACTACAGGAGGCGCGCGGCAAGGCTGGCGCTTCCCTATCTTGACGCCGGCTCAGATCATGCGCATGGTTAATCGTGAAGGCATGCGCATTAGGAGGAGCTCATGGGAAGAGTGACCAAGAACCTGTCGTTGGACCCGCGCGCGGTTGAACGGGGAGAGCTTTATAGCGAGCGTCACGCGACGAGTCTTTCGCAGCTCGTCAGCGATCTTCTTCTTCGGTTGCCGCTGGACGAAGAGTGAGAAGGATTTCCGGGGGGCGACTCTGGAGGCGAAATCTCCCGGCGAGGTGCTGGCGCTGCTCTAGCGCGTTCGCGTTGTATCGGATATCAGGCCGGGGCCTTCGCTCCGGCCTTGGTGGTTTTGCGATCTATCGCGCCCACACCGGCACCACCCCCACCTGGACGTCGAAGGCCCAGAGCGCGGCGGTGTAGGTGACGGCGAGGATGGCGACGATGCAGAGGACGTCGAGCCACCACCCGGCCTTCGCCATCTGCGGAACGGAGACGTGGCCGGTGCCGTAGGCGATGGCGTTGGGCGGGGTGGCGACGGGGAGCATGAAGCCGCAGCTGGCCGCCAGCACCGCCGGGAGCGCCAGCAGCAGCGGGCTCTCGCCGATCCCCACCGCCAGCGAGGCCGCCACGGGGAGGAACGCCGCCGCCGTCGCCGTGTTGCTCGCCACCTCGCTCAGGGCCACGATCACCGCCGCCACCACGATCACCAGCACCGGCGTGGGGAGCGCGCCGAGCCCCGCCAGCTGCGCCCCGATCCACTTCGCCAGCCCCGTCTTCGTCAGCGCGTCCGCCAGGCTCAGCCCCCCGCCGAAGAGGAGGAGGACGTCCCAGGGGACCTTCTTCCCCTCCTCCCACGTCAGCACGAAGGTCTTCCGCCCGCCCCCGGCCGGCGCCAGGAAGAGGACGAGCGCCGCCCCGATCCCCACCCCCGCGTCGGAGAGCGCCCCCTCGGGGAGGAAGCGCCCCAGCCAGGGGCTCGCGATCCAGAGCGCGGCCGCCGCGACGAAGACGGCCAGCACCGTCCACTCGGGGCGCGACACCGGCCCCAGCGCCCGGAGCTCGCGGTCGATCAGCGCCGCCCCGCCCGGGAGCTCGCGCGAGCGCAGGGGGAAGACGACGCGCACCAGGAGGAGCCAGCAGAGGGGGAGGGTCACCAGCATCATCGGCACCCCCACCAGCATGAAGCGCCCGAAGCCCACCTCGTAGCCGTACGTCTCGCGCATGAACCCCGCGAAGAGCGCGTTCGGCGGCGTCCCGATCAGCGTCGCGAAGCCGCCGATGCTGGCCGCGTAGGCGACGCCCAGGAGCATGGCTCCCGCGAAGCGCCCGTGCTCCGCCTCGCCGCCCTCCCCGGCCGCGCCGCCCTCGCCCCGCGCCAGCTCCACCAGCGAGAGGCCGATGGGGAGCATCATCACGGCGGTGGCGGTGTTGCTGACCCACATGCTGATGACCGCCGTGGCCGTCATCACCCCGCCCACCAGCCCCGGCGGGCGCGTCCCCATCCGGCGGACGACCTCCAGCGCCACGCGGCGGTGCAGCCCCCACCGCTGCATGGCCAGCGCGAGGAGGAAGCCGCCCATGAAGAGGAAGATGAGCGGGTTGGCGTACGGGGCCGCCGCCGTGTCGATCTCCGCCACCCCCAGCGCGGGGAAGGCCATCAGCGGGATCAGCGCCGTGGCGGGGATGGGGATGGCCTCCGTCATCCACCACACCGCCATCCACACCCCCACCGCCGCCGCCCGCCACCCGGCCTGCGACAGCCCGTCGGGCGCGGGCGCCAGGAGGAGCGCGGCGAAGAGGAGCGGGCCCGCGACGCGGCCGATGCGCGCGCGGAGCGAGAAGGCGTCGTCGTCGTCGAAGCCGGAGAGCGGCGGAGGCGGAGGGCTCATGGGGCGGCACGATAACGCGCGGAGACCCCGCCCGGCCAGCATCCTTCATCGAAAATCAACAACAAACAGCGGCCTCTCACAGGGGACACAGAGGGCACAGAGGAGTTCCCCCCGTGTCCCCTGTGTCCCCTGTGTCCCCTGTGTCCCCTGTGTGAGGCCAAATCCCGCAACAGCATGTCTCACGCAGAGAAGCAGAGCCAGCAGAGGAACTTCAGCAGTTCTCTGCTGACTCTGCTTCTCTGCGTGAGACTCTGCTGTTGGGGTTGAAGGGCTCGGGATCTCCGCCGTGGCCGCTTCGTCGCGGGAGGGGGAGGAGCGGGGGCGCGGCGGCGTCCGTGACGGAACCGTTACACGCGCGCTCGGGCCTCGCCGAACGTGCACAAAGCAGCCGGAGACTGGAATGTCGCGCCGCGCGCGATCCGCAAAAGGCGTCGGGACGCGCGGGGGGTGTTCCGGAATCACGAAGCCATTGCTATCCTTCTACATCGCAGGCCCCGGCATTCTCCCGCGCCGCTTTCCAGAACGACAGCCGAATCTTTCTTCGTGCCGCGTCCCGCCCCCTCCGGCGGCGCGCCGGCCTCTCGCGTTCTCTCGCGTCCCCGATGAACTACACCCTCCTCCCGCCCCCCGAGGGCGGCGCCGCGCCGGCCGGGAGCGCCGCGCACGCGCCGCACGAGGCGTACTTCCGGTCGCTGGTCGAGAACGCGCGCGACGTCATCCACGTCATCAACGCCGACGGCACCACCCGCTACATCACCCCCTCGGTGACGTACCTCGCGGGGTGGACCCCCGAGGAGCTGGTGGGGCGCGAGGCGGTGGCGCTCGTCCACCCCGACGACCGCGCCGCGGCGATCGCGCAGATGCGCCAGGCGCGCCACACCCCCGAGGCGGCCACCGCGCTCACCTTCCGCGTCCCCCACAAGGACGGGAGCTGGCGCGTCTTCGAGGCCATCGGCCGCAACCTCCTCGACGACCCCAACGTCCGCGGGATCATCGTCAACTCGCGCGACGTCACCGAGCGCGTCCGCGCCCAGGACGAGAACCGCCGCCTGGCCGCCTTCGCCCGCGAGAACCCCAGCCCCATCCTGGAGTGCGCCCCCCACGGCGCCCCCCTCTACCTCAACCCCGCCGGCGAGCGGCTCGTCCGCGAGCTGGGCGTCCCCGGCGCCTCGTGGCTCCTCCCCCGCGACCACGCGCGCATCGTGCGGCGGTGCCTCGACAACGGCGCGGGCGAGCGGAACGTGGAGGTGCGGGTGGGGGCGCGCGTCTTCGCCTGGCACTACCACCCGCACCCCGCGCTGGGCGCCGTCCACCTCTTCGGCGAGGAGGTCACCGAGCGGAAGCGCGTCGAGGAGCGGCTGATCCACGAGGCGCTCCACGACGCCCTCACCGGGCTCCCCAACCGGCACCTCTTCATGGACCGGCTGGAGCAGGCGCTGGTGCGGATGGAGGGGGGCGAGGGGACGTCGCTCGCCGTCCTCTTCCTCGACCTCGACCGTTTCAAGGTCGTCAACGACTCGCTGGGGCACCACGTCGGCGACGAGCTCCTGGTGGCCGTCTCGCGCCGCCTCAAGGAGAGCGTCCGCTCCGGCGACACCGTGGCCCGCTTCGGCGGCGACGAGTTCGCCGTCCTTCTCGAGGAGCTCCCCGACCCCGCCGAGGCCGAGCGGATCGCGGGGCGGGTGGCGCGCGCCGTCGCCGCCCCCGTCCCCCTCTCGGGGGCCGAGGTCTTCACCTCGGCCAGCGTGGGGATCGCCCTCTGCGACGACGGCCGCGAGCGCCCCGAGCACCTCCTGCGCAACGCCGACATGGCGATGTACCACGCCAAGGCGCGGGGCGCGGCGCGGTGCGAGACCTTCGACCAGGCCATGCACGCGCGGGCGGTGGCGCGGCTCCAGATGGAGACCGACCTCCGGCGGGCGCTGGACCGCGGCGAGCTCCGGCTCCACTTCCAGCCGATCGTCTCGCTGGCCACGGGGAAGATCGCGGGGCTGGAGGCGCTCTGCCGGTGGATGCACCCCGAGCGGGGGCTCATCCTCCCCGGCGAGTTCATCCCGCTCGCCGAGGAGACGGGGGCCATCCACCCGCTGGGGGCGTGGGTCTTCCGCGAGGCGTGCGCGCGACTGGCGGGGTGGCGGGCCGAGTTCCCCGGGGCGCGGATCGCGGTGAGCGTCAACCTCTCGGCGCGGCAGTTCGCGCAGGGCGACCTGGTCGAGACGATCCGGGGGGCGCTGGCGGAGAGCGGGTTGAAGCCCCGTCACCTGAAGCTGGAGATCACCGAGAGCGCGCTGATGGACGCGGGGCTGGCCGACGCGGTGCTGGCCGAGCTCCACGCGCTGGGGCTGGAGCTGCAGCTCGACGACTTCGGCACCGGGTACTCGTCGCTCGCGTCGCTCCACCGGATGCCGATGCGGGCGCTGAAGGTGGACCGGACGTTCGTGAGCCGGATCACGCCCGAGAACCCGACGTCTCAGCTGGTGCGGACCGTGGCGCTGCTGGCGAAGGGGCTGGGGATCGCGACCATCGCCGAGGGGGTGGAGACCGTCGAGCAGCTGGAGGAGGTGCGGGCGATCGGCTGCGACTACGCCCAGGGATTTTTGATCGCGCGGCCGCTGGAGCCCGAGGCCGTCCGCGAGCTCCTGGCGTCCGATCCGCGCTGGTGACGGGGGTCCGTCGCGTCCTCGGGCGAACGGCAACAGCAACTGCGAACTGCAACTACGTCTCTGGGCATGTCCCCGCTGCGCGGGGCCGGGCTGCGGGCCGCGTAGGAAACGATACTACCGTTTCCAACGCGGCGAAGCCCCTGGCGGATTCCACGGCGGCCGCGATTCCCTCACGGATCGCGG
>DATACF010000364.1:0-5473 GCA_036259235.1 Longimicrobium sp.
ACCGGACGCCGGAGCTCGCCGGTGTGCGCGTGCCGACGCTCGTCGTGCACGGCGACACCGACCGGATGGTGCACCCGAGCGGGGGTCGGGCCACCGCGGCGGCGATCCCCGGCGCCCGCCACCCGGTCGTCGCTCACCGAGTCGAGGGTCCGCGCCAGCTCCTGGAGGGGGAGCGAGAAGACCCCGGAGGCGTCGCACCCGCGGCGGAGTCCCTGGAGGACCTCCTCGACCGCCTTCCGCGAGGGGTTCGCCTGGTCGATGAAGAACTCGTGGATGAAGCGGTCGGGGTAGGCGTGGAGGAGGACGCAGTCCGACATCCCGCCGTCGCGCCCCGCGCGCCCGGCCTCCTGGTAGTAGGCCTCCAGGTTCCCCGGCATGTTGTAGTGGACGACGATGCGGACGTCGCGCTTGTCGATCCCCATGCCGAAGGCGTTCGTCGCGACGACCACCGGCGTCTCGCCGCGCATGAAGCGGTCCTGGAGCCGCTTCCGGTCGCCGTCGGGGAGCCCCGCGTGGTAGCCGACCGCCGGGACCCCGCTCCCCTTCAGGAGGGCGGTGAGCGCGTCCACGTTCTTCCGCGTCGAGGCGTAGACGATGGCGCTCCCCTCGCGCCCGCGGAGGAGCTTGAGGAGGACGCGGTCCTTCTCGGAGTCGTTCTTCGCCCGGAGGACGTGCCAGACCAGGTTCCGCCGGTCGAACCCCGTCACCAGCACCCGCGGGTCGCGCAAGGCGAGCTGGCGGACGATGTCGCGCCGCACCTCCTCGGTGGCCGTAGCGGTGAGCGCGGCCACCGGGGGGCGGCCCAGGAGCTCGCGCGCCCGCGCCAGGCGGAGGTAGCTGGGGCGGAAGTCGTGCCCCCACTCCGAGACGCAGTGGGCCTCGTCGATGGCCAGGAGCGAGACCTCGAGCTCGGCCAGCCGCCGCTGGAACCCCTCGGCGTCGAAGCGCTCGGGGGCCACGTAGAGGAGCTTGAAGGCGCCCCGCGCCGCCCCCTCCAGCCGGGCGCTCATCTCGCTCCCCGAAAGCGACGAGTTGAGGAAGGTGGCCGGGAGCCCCACCGCCTCCAGCGTGTCCACCTGGTCCTTCATCAGCGAGATCAGCGGCGAGACGACGAGCGTCACCCCGGGGAGCATCATCGCCGGGACCTGGTAGCAGAGGCTCTTCCCCCCGCCGGTGGGCATGATGGTCAGCGAGTCGCCCCCGGAGAGGACGTTGCGCACCGCCTCGTCCTGCCCGGGGCGGAAGTCGGGATATTTCCAGAACTTCCGGAGGACCTCGCGGGCGGCGTCCAGCGGGTCGGCGGCGGAGAGGGTGGAGGCGTCGCTCGGCATTCGCGTCGGGCGCGGGTTCGTTGGGGAGACGGGGGCGCGCCCCCGTACACGCGGGGCGCGCGCGGGTTCGCCGCGGTAAAGCGCACGAAGTGGACGAAGATACACGATCCGGCGCCTTCCGCACAAGGTGGACGCCCGCGGCGGACCGGGAATGGACGAGCACCGGCCCCCCGCCGTGGGAGAACGCGACGAAATGGGCCTTCTTCTACCCTGGTTTCGTCCCGATGAGAGCGGCTTCCGCACGGCGGCGTCTTCCCCTGTCGCGCGACGGAGCCCCGCCACGGCGCGCGGCCGGTCCACCCCGCGACCGCTTGGGCGCGGTCGGGAGGCGGCGGCGGGAAACGTATGTAAGGAGCGCGACTACACCCGTTGCGCGAACTCCCCACACGCGTTATCATCTTCGCCAGCGCAGTGTTGGCCACGCGGGATGCGGAACATCCACCCCGCCGTACGCGTGCCGGCCCGGACCTGCGATCCCCACGCCTCCACGAAGTCTGCGGCACGCCGGTTCCGGCGTGAGGACCCTTGCTCCCCCGAACAACCTGCGCCCCCGGGCCCTTTCCGAAGGGGTTCCCAGGCCGCGTCGGCTTTCGCCGTTACCACCCGCCCGCGGCACTCCACCGCCCGAAGCACCTTCCCCCACCCGGCAAACGTCGGCCCCGCGCCGTCGTCCGGAAATCCACTCATGGAGATCATCGAGATGACCGCTTCCTCGTCCACGCCGACCCCCGCCCCGCGCGAGCGCCGCGCCTGGGTGCAGCCGCAGGTCACCGATCTTCCGCGGCTGACGGAGCTGACGCTCCAGACCGGCCCCGGGATCGGCGGCGGCGGCGGCACGGGCGGCGGCGGCAGCTGCGTCTTCTGCTGAGCGCGGAAGGCCCTCCGCGCGTGCACCCCATGCTCATCGGCTTCGCGCTCACCGAGCATTGCAACCTCCGTTGTCCGCACTGCATCCGGGACGACGTCACGACGGTTCGCAATCTGGACCCGGCGCTCGTCCTCGACACCGTCGACGAGGGCCGGGCGCTGTGGGGCGAGGTGACCGCGAGCTTCACCGGCGGCGAGCCGACCATCCACCCCGAGTGGGAGCGGATCATCGCCGGGATGCACGCGCGCGGGGTGCCGTACCGCTTCGTCACCAACGGCTGGCACATGCGCCGGCTGATGCCCGGCTTCGCGAAGCACCCTCCCGCCCACGTGCGCGTGAGCCTCTCCGGGGCCACGGAGGAGGTGCACGACGCGGAGCGCGGGCGCGGGTCGTTCCGGCGCGTCCTGATGGCGGTGGCGCTGCTGACCAGCCGCCAGATCCCCGCCTCGCTCTCGATCGTCGTCGACCGGCGCGACCGGCACCAGGTCCGGCAGGCGGCGGACCTCGCCGAGGCGCTGGGGTGCCTGCGCATCCACTTCATCCTCCCCCAGCCCGTCCCGGGGAGCGCCGAGCGGGACAGCGACCTCCCCCTCTCGGAGTGGCCGCGGGTGCGCGACGAGGTCCTGGCGCTCGCCCGCGAGGGGCGGCGCACCACGATCGTGCTCGACTACGGCGCCCCGTCCGAGGGTCCCGAGCCGGTGTGCGACACCTTCGCCCACCAGCGCGTGAACGTGGACGCGCGGGGGCGGCTGACCCTGTGCTGCCAGCTGTCGGAGTACGGCGACAACGAGGAGGACGTGGTGGCGGACCTCCGGGAGACCCCGCTCACCCGGGCGTGGCCGCTCTACCAGGCCCGCCTCGGCGCGCTCCGGCGGGGCTCCGCCCCCGACGGGAGCGCGTTCGACGCTTTCCCCTGTATCCGCTGCGCGCGGAGCCTGGGGAAGATGCAGTGGATCCGTCAGTTTCCGCAGAGCCCCTGGTTCGGGGCGGCGCACCCGGAGCAGGACGCGCCGGCCCCACGCCTCGTCGCGCTCACGTACCGTGGCGTGCGCGCGCAACCCGCTTGACCCGAGGTCTGACCATGCAACTTCCCAGGCGGTATCGTGCGCGGGCGGCCGCGGCGGCGGCCCTCGCGCTGCTCGCGGCGGCGTGCACCGACCGGAGCCAGCCGGCCGGCCCGACCGGGCCCGACGGTGAAGGCCCCGGCACCGGCCCCGGCGACCCCCCGGTCACCATCCGGACGCTCGCCTGCACCGGCGACGTGCGCACCAGGCGCGTCAGCTGCGACGAGCAGCAGCCCTCGACCGGCGAGGCCGCGGGCGACATCATCCTGGGCCACCAGGACGACGTGGTGAAGCTCGCCTCCAGCAACGTCAACTACGACGCGGGGACGACGGCCTTCACCTTCGAGGTGACGGTGCGGAACCTGATCCCGCAGCCGCTGGGGACGACCGACGGGACGACGCTGTCGCCCAACGGCGTCAAGGTGGTCTTCGTGGAGGACCCCCACCCCACCCCGTCGGGCGGGAGCGGGACGATCACGGTCGTCCCCGACGGGTCCGCGACCTTCCCGGACCTCGCGGAGGTGGACCGTCCCAGCCGCTTCCCCGGCTCTTCCACCACGCCGCGGCCGTACTACCAGTACAACTCGGTCCTCGACCAGTTCGAGGTGTCCCCGCCCAAGACCTGGCAGTTCAACATCCCGAACACCGTCACCACCTTCGAGTTCGTCGTCGTCGTCCTGACGCCGGTCCCCTTCCCGCGCGGCTACGTCGACATCGTCGGGACGAACTTCGTCCGCTCGGCCAACAACCGGCAGCTCACCGGGATCGTCCGCGACAGCGTCGGACGGGCGATGCCGTCGACGCCGGCGCGCGCGATCACCTGGGCGACGACGACGCCCACGCTGGCCAGCGTCAACAGCTCCGGGCTCGTGCACGGGCTCCGGGCGGGGGCCGCGGAGATCACCGGGGACGCCCAGATCCACCCGGGGGTGCCCGTCACGGGGAGCTTCGACATCACGGTGCGCCCGATCCGCCGCTACTGGACCGGCGCGGCCGGGACGACCGACTGGTTCGACGGGAACAACTGGGCCGCCGCGACCAAGACCGACAGCATCGTCCCGGTCGCCACGGACACCGCGGTCGTCGCCGACACGATCACCCCGCCGGCGGCCAACTACCCGGTGCTGACCGCGAACGCGGACATCGGCGGGGTCGAGGTCGAGAAGGAGAGCATCAACCTGGCGGCCTTCAACCTGACCGCCTCGGGCGACGTCTTCACCGACCTCATCGACAACGCCGAGATCACGAGCTCCAGCGGCCGGCTGAACCTCACCGGGATCGGCCGCACGATCCGGGGCCGGGTGACGCGGACGCAGGTGGAGGGGACGTACTCGCTCAACGGCAACCTCAACGTCCGGGCGCCGCTCACGGTGCTTCGCGGGCGGCTGACCAACCAGTCGTTCCGGGTCCAGGTCCAGTCGTTCTGACGCCGAACACTCCTCGGGAGAGACAACGACCATGATTCACGCACGCAAGCTCCTCGTGGCCTTCGGGCTGTCGGCGGCGGCCCTCTCCGCGGCCGAGCCCCTCACGGCGCAGTCCGACATCCTCCTCCGCCTCCGCTCGGGCTCGCCTCCGGGCGACCGCTTCCGCGTCGACAGCGCGGGCGGCGTGGTGGCGATCGGCGAGCTGGGGATCGGGATCATCCCGGCCTCGGGCGCGGGATACCGGATGATGTGGTACCCGTACAAGGCGGCCTTCCGCGCCGGCGGCACCGACGACGGCGGCGCCGGGAACTACTGGGACGACGCCAACGTCGGCTTCTACTCGTGGGCCGGCGGCAACCTGACCAAGGCCGGCGCCTTCGCCACCTTCGCCTTCGGCGACCAGACGGAGGTGACCGGGGTCGACGGCGCCGCCTTCGGCGCGAGCAACACGGTCAGCGGGACGGCCGGGTTCAGCACCGGGGCCAGCAACCGCTGCACCGGCTTCGGCTGCGTGGCGATGGGCTTCACCAACACCGCGGGCGGGCAGGGCGCGGTCGCCATCGGCTACCGGGTGACCGCCGACGCCGACTACGCGGTGGCGCTCGGGCACCGCGCCAGCGTCAACGGCCACGACGGCGCCTTCGTCGCCGCCGACCAGTCGACGACCGACTCGCTGGAGGCCTCGGCCAACAACCAGTTCAGCACCCGCTACGCGGGCGGCTACCGGCTCTACACCAACGCCACCACGACCACCGGGGTGAGCCTGAACGCCGGCGGCTCGTC
>DATACF010000365.1:0-1773 GCA_036259235.1 Longimicrobium sp.
TGGGGCCGGTCGCCGGCCGGTGGCCGGCCGAGGCTCGCCCGTACTTACCCGCGCCGCAGCGTGATCCGGCCGTTGCCGGTGGAGATGCGGAGGTTGCGGCCGCCGTCGCCGAGGGTGCCGCGCACGCGCTGGCCGGTCAGGCGGCCCGAGGTGCGGATGGGGAAGTCGCTCTCGATGCGGCCGTTCCCGGTGCTGGCGTCGAGCTCGGCGCCGAAGCCGGCGGGGAGGGTCAGCGTCACGCTCCCGTTCCCGCTGCTGAAGCGCATGTCGCCGTCGCCGCGCACCGAGGCCATCGACACCGCGATCTCGCCGTTCCCCGTCGACGCCTCCACCGGGCCCGCCGCCGTCGACACCGTCACCCGGCCGTTCCCGGTGCTGACGTCCACCGCCGCGCGGGCGCCGTCCACCGCCACGTCGCCGTTCCCCGTGCTGGCGTTCACCCGCGCCGCCCCGCTCCCGACGCGGACGTCGCCGTTCCCCGAGCTGGCGTGCACGTCGGCCGTGGCCCCGTCCACCGCCACCTCGCCGTTCCCGCTCCCCACGCGCACCAGCACCCCGCGCGGCACCTCGATGGTGAAGTTGGCGCGCGCCCGGCGCCGCCCGCTCCACCCCCGCCCGCCCTCGCTCCGGATCCCCTCCGCCGTGCACCGCGCCTCCTCGTAGCGGGCGCAGATCAGCACGTCGCCGCTCGCGCGGTCCACCGAGTACGCGATGTCGCGCTCCTCGCCCCCCACCGTCTCCGCGCGCACCCGGGCGGTGGAGCCGGAGGCCGCGCGGACGGTGATCGTCCCCGCCGACGCGAACACCCGCAGCGTGCGGCCGGCGGCGATCTCGCCGTCCCAGTCGAACTCGCGCTGCTGCGCGGGCGCCGCCGACATCGCCGTGACGCCGAGGGCGAGGGCGCACACCGCCGCCACGGGAACGAGCTTGCGAACGATCATGAGGAAGGTCTCCTGGCCTGGAAGGGAAAGCGGATCGGACCGCGTGGGGATCGGGCGAAGCGAACGCGTCCGCCCTCGTAGGGCGGGCGGACGTCGCACCTTGGACGCGCGCCCCGCGTGCAGGGTTTAACCCGGGATCTTCCCCGAGTACGGCCCCGTCCCTCTCCAGGTTTCGCGCCCCGGCGGATTCGTTCTTGCCGCCCCTCCGGACGAGGATCGCGACCGTCTTCCATCCCCCCGGACCCACGACCGATGCCCACCGAACGCGAGAAGATGCTGCGCGGCGAGCTCTACGACCCGCGCGACCCCGAGCTCGCCGCCGCCCGCCGCCGCGCCCGCGACCTCCTCCACGCCTACAACCACTCCCGCGAAGGCGACGCCGAAGTGCGCGCGCGCGTCGTCCGCGAGCTCTTCGCCGCCGCGGGCGAGGGGGTGTGGATCGAGCCCCCCTTCTTCTGCGACTATGGCTCCAACATCCGCCTGGGCGACCGCGTCTTCCTCAACTTCGACTGCGTCGTCCTCGACGTCGCCGAGGTCGTCATCGGGAGCGACACCCTGATCGGCCCGGCGGTGCAGATCTACACCGCCACCCACCCCCTCGGCGCCGTCGAGCGCCGCGCCGGGCTCGAAGCCGCGAAGCCGGTGTCCATCGGCGCCGACGTCTGGATCGGCGGCGGCGCCATCCTCCTCCCCGGCGTCCGCGTCGGCGCGCGCAGCGTCATCGCCGCCGGCAGCGTCGTCACGAAGGACGTCCCCGACGGCGTCGTCGCCGCCGGCAACCCCTGCCGCGTCCTCCGCCCCCTCGAATGAGCCGCGGCCCGCCCCCCCCCCC
>DATACF010000366.1:0-4624 GCA_036259235.1 Longimicrobium sp.
CGCCGGTGGGGGCCAGCGCGCACGTCCCGGCGTTCGCGGACGCGCCCCCCGCGCCCCCTTCCGTGGCCGGCCTCCGCGCCGACATGGACGAGATCCGCGACATCGCGGCCCCCCTCGCCAACCCGTCGGGGTACTTCGCGCCCCCGGCCGCCCCGTCGGCGCCCGCGTCCGCGTCGGCGCCCGATGCCGCGGCCCCCGCGGTGCAGCACGTGGCCGAGGTGCGCGCGCCGGCCGCGCCCGCGCCGCTCCCGCCGGTGGTGGAGTTCCGGAACGTCTCCAAGACGTACGCCAACGGCTTCACGGCCATCAAGGACGTCACCTTCACCGTCGAGGACCTCCACGGGAAGGGCGAGTTCGTCTGCGTCCTGGGCCCCTCGGGGTGCGGGAAGTCGACGATCCTCCGGCTGATCGCGGGGCTGGCCCCGCAGTTCCCCGCCACCACCGGCGAGGTGCTGGTGGGCGGGAAGCCGGTCGACGGCCCCGGCTCCGACCGGGGGATGGTCTTCCAGGACTACACCTCCTTCGACCACCGCACCGTCGTCGACAACATCGCCTTCGGGCTCGAGTGCCAGGGGGTGGGGAAGGCCGAGCGCGAGGCGCGGGCGATGGAGTGGATCCGCAAGGTGGGGCTCGACGTCGACCGCGACGCCCACAAGTTCCCCCACCAGCTCTCGGGCGGGATGCGGCAGCGCGTGGCCATCGCCCGGTCGCTGATCCTCAGTCCCCGGATCATCCTGATGGACGAGCCCTTCGGGGCGCTCGACCCGGCCACCCGGCTCAACATGCAGGACCAGTTGGTCTCGCTCTGGCGCGAGGCGTCGGCGACGGTCTTCTTCATCACCCACTCGGTGGAGGAGGCGGTGTACCTGGGCGACCGCGTCTACATCATGTCGCCCTGCCCGGGGACGATCCTGGAGGAGCTGAAGATGCCCGCCTCCGACGTCCCCGCGCGCGAGATGCAGCGGCGCCCCGACTTCCTGGAGCGGGTCTTCTCGGTGCGCGACAAGGTGGAGCGCCTGGAGGAGTCGGTCCGCGCGGGGACGTAGGCGGCGGGACGACGGCCGGACGCGCCCCCTCTCCCGTTTCCGGGGGAGGGGGTGCATTATGAGCGGCCGCGTGTGACGAGACGAACCGAAGGAGACCGATGCCCCGCGTGACCCCCGCGCGCAAGCCGAAGCCGCCGAGCGAGCTGGCGAACGCCCTGAAGACCGCCTTCCTGTACCGGTGGAACCTCCTCGCCTTCCTGGGCGGGGTGGCGGGCTCGTTCGTCTCCGGGCACCCGGACATCTTCCTCCCCTTCGTGGGGGCGCTGGAGATGGCCTACCTGGGATCGATGGCCTCGTTCCCCAAGTTCCGCAAGGCGGTGGCGCGCGAGGGGTACCAGTCGCCCAACTTCGCCGCCGAGCCCAAGAAGGACCCCTCGGCCGCGCTGGCGGCGATGGTGACCTCGCTCCCCCCCGAGTCGCGGAAGCGCTTCGACCTCCTCCGGGCGCGGTGCCTGGAGATGCGCGAGATCGCCCACGGGGTCCGCGGGAAGACGGGGGCGGGGCCCGACACCCACGAGGAGCTCCGCGCCCCGGCGCTCGACCGCCTCCTCTGGGTCTTCCTCCGCCTCCTCCAGTCGCAGAACGCGCTCCGGCGCTTCCTGGGGGCCACCAACGAGTCGGCGCTGGAGAGCAAGACGGCGGAGCTGAAGACGCGGCTGGAGGCGGCGCGGACCGAGGGCGACGAGCGGATGATCCGCTCTCTCACCGACCTGGTGGCCGTGGCCGAGCTCCGGCTGGAGAACTACCGGAAGGCCGAGGCGAACGCCGAGTTCGTGGAGGTGGAGCTCGACCGGATCGAGGCCAAGGTGCAGACGCTCACCGAGATGGCCGTCAACCGCCAGGACCCCGACTTCCTGAGCAGCCAGGTCGACGCCGCCGCCGACTCCATGACGGTGGCCGAGGGCGCCATCACCGAGCTGCAGACGATCACCGGAATGGTGGACGACCTCGAGGAGCCGCCGCCGATCCTGGAGACTTCCCTGCAACCGCGAGGGCTCGATGTCGCCTGACGCCGGGGTGGCTCCGCCGCCCGCCACCCCGCCCGCGCCGGGCGTCCTCCCCGAGGAGGGGAAGGACCGCGCCAGGACGGGGCTCCCCGCCTGGTTCCCCGGGTGGGCGCGGCGGATGGCCGACCTCTACTTCTCGGGGACGACCTCGGTCTTCGTCGTCCACGGGAACACCTACGACCTCGTCCGCTCGGGCGACGGGGCGGGGGCCCACTACGGGGGGCTCACCGAGTTCCTGGCCGAGCAGCTCTTCGGGCGGTGGGACGTCGTCCTCCACTACGACCTGGGGCGGGGGCTGCGCGCCTTCGCGGGGCGCGACGAGGCGCGGCAGCGGCGGATGGCCGAGCAGGTCAACCAGCAGCTCTTCGACCTCTCCCAGCTGAAGAACGACCCGGGGACGGTGCTCGCCCTCCTCGACCGCTTCGTCCGCGCCAACATCATGGCGCCCGAGGAGAAGCGGGTGTCGACCGCGATCCTCATCGACCACGCCTCCTTCCTCTTCCCCTCGGGCGAGCCGGGGCGGACGAGCCACGCCGCGTCGGCGATGCTGGTGACGCTGCTGAACTGGGCCACCAGCCCGCACGTGAAGCGGCTGAACATGGCGGCGGTGCTGGTCGACGAGCGCCTCTCCGACCTCTCGGACCGGCTCACGGGGAACCCGCACGTGGGGACGATCGAGGTCCCGCTCCCCGACACCGCCACCCGCGACCACTTCACCGGGTGGGTGCTGGGGGGGCGCGACCCGGCGTCGTTCTCCGACTACGGGGTGAAGGAGCTGGCGGCGCTCACCGCGGGGATCTCGCTCACCGACGTCGACGTCCTCCTCCGCTCCGCCACCGAGACGGGGCAGCGGCTCGACGCGAAGTACTTCCGCGACCTCAAGAAGCGGCTGATCGAGAAGCAGTGCCAGGGCTTGCTGGAGTTCATCGAGCCCAAGTGGAACCTCGACATCGTCATCGGCCATGAGCCGGTGAAGCGTCGGCTCCGCGAGGACGCCGAGCTCCTGAAGCGGGGGGCGCTGGATTCGCTGCCGATGGGGTATCTCGTCTGCGGGCCCGTGGGGACGGGGAAGAGCTTCCTGGCGCAGTGCCTGTCGGGGGAGATCGGCGTCCCCTGCGTGATGCTCAAGAACTTCCGCTCCAAGTACGTCGGCGAGACGGAGGGGAACCTGGAGCGCGTCCTCTCGGTGCTGCGGGCGATGGGGCCCGTCGTGGTCGTCGTCGACGAGGCCGACGCGGCGCTGGGCGACCGCGACACGCAGGGCGACTCGGGGACGTCGAGCCGCGTCTTCTCGATGATCGCCACGCAGATGGGCGACACGCGCTACCGCGGGCGGATCCTCTGGATGCTGCTGACCGCGCGGCCGGACCTCCTCCCCATCGACCTCAAGCGGCAGGGGCGGGCGGAGGTGCACATCCCGCTCTTCTACCCCACGGAGGACGCGGAGCTGAAGGAGATGTTCGTGGTCATGGCGAAGAAGCTGGGGAGCCGCCTCGACCCCGCGCACGTCCCGCCGATCCCGCAGCGGGGGCAGCTCTCGGGGGCGGACATCGAGGGGATGGTGGGGCGCGCCTGGCGCGTCTCGCTCCTCCAGGGGAAGGACCACGTGACGGCCGAGGCGCTCCAGGAGGTCGTCGACCAGTTCCTCCCCTCCACCCAGGGGCTGGAGAAGGAGCTCCAGGAGACCGCCGCCATCATCGAGTGCACCGACCGGCAGTTCCTGCCCCCCGAGCAGCTGGGGAGGGTCGAGGCCGCCGGCGGCCGCGCCTCCCTCCAGGAGCGCCTGACCGAGCTCAAGCGCTACGTGGACGCGATGTGAGCGTGGGTGGTCGAGTCAGGCGTCTTCGCGTGCTCGTGCGCCGGTGACGGATGCCGATCTACCGGGTGGTCATCGACACCAACGTCCTCGTGGCGGGGCTTCGATCCGACCGGGGCGCTTCGTTCCGGTTGCTTACGCTGATCGGCGACCCGCGCGTCGAGCTGAACCCTTCGGTGCCGCTGGTGTTCGAGTACGAGGCGGTGCTCAAGCGTCCTGAAGCCGGCGTGCCGCTTACGCACGACGAGATCGACCGTTTGCTGGACTTCTGGTGCCGTGTGGGGCGGGGGAACGAGATTTTCTATCTGGCGTCCGCACCTGCGTGACCCCCGGAGACGAGCTGGTCCTAGAGCTCGCGGTCGCCGGGGGCTGCGACTGCATCGTGACGCACAACGTTCGGGATTTCGCGGGATGTGAGCAGTTCGGGATCGCCGCGATCACCCCGCTCCAGTTCCTCCGGATGCTCGGAGAAATGCAATGATCGCCCTCACGCTACACCTCCCCGAATCGGTGCACCGGAAGGTGAAGGAGCTTGCCGACCGGGACGGGATCACGGTCGACCAGTTCCTCGCGTCGGCCGCGGCGGAGAAGGTCGCCGCGTTGCTCACGCAGGACTACCTCGAGGAGCGAGGCCGGCGCGGGAGCCGGGAAGCGTACGAGCGCATCCTCAGCAAGGTCCCTTCGGGCGAACCGGAGCCTTACGACCGGATCTGAATCGAGGAACAGAACGAAGCGGCGGAGCGAGTCGATCTCGC
>DATACF010000367.1:0-9061 GCA_036259235.1 Longimicrobium sp.
GCGCTCCCCCCGTAGAGGAAGATCCCCGGGCGGACGAGGTCCATCCCGTACCCCCCGCGCCGCACGGCCGCCGCGCTGTTGGCGCTGTGGACCACGCGGGGCGCGCCTTCCGGCGCCGGCGGGAGCTTCGCCAGCGCCTCCTCGAAGCGGCGCTGCTGGGCGTCGGCGGAGGCCAGGTCGGGCTCGTCGGCCGAGTGGAAGTGCGTGTAACACCCCTCCCACGCCAGAAGATCCCCCGCGATCTCGAGGGTCCGCGCCCCCCACGCCTCCGCCTCGCCGCAGGGGAGCCCCGCGCGCCCCATCCCCGTGTCGACCTCCAGGTGGAAGGGGAGGCGCTTCCCCGCCTCCCGCGCGGCGTCGGCCCAGCGGGCGAGCGCGTCGAGGGAGGAGATGGAGACCGCGAGCTCCGCGGCCGCCGCGCGGGCCGTCTCGCCCGGGGGGACGGGGGAGAAAACGACGACGCGCCCCGTCCAGCCGAAGCGGCGGAGCGCCTCTCCCTCGGCCACGGCGGCGACGCCGATCGCCCACGGCCCCCCGTGGGGCGCCAGCGCCTCGCGGGCGGCGCCCAGGACGGCCTCCATCCCCATCCCGTAGGCGTCGGCCTTGAGCATGGGGACGACGCCCGCGCCGCGCGCGCTGTCGCGCACGCGCAGGAGGTTCCGGCGGAAGGCCCCGAGGTCGGCCTCGACCCAGGCCCTCGACGTGTGGTTCACCGCTGGCGAAATCGACACAAACCGAATAGTGTAAGCGCGCCGTGACGAGCCCGCAACCCGACCTCCCGCCCCCCGACTCCGCCCCCGGCGGGGTCCTCGACCGCGCGCTGGCGCTGGTGGAGTTCCTGCGCGCGCGCTGCCCGTGGGACGCCGCGCAGACGCCGCTCTCGCTCCAGCCCTTCCTCCTCGAGGAGGCGCACGAGGTGGCGGAGGCCCTCGCCGAGGGCGACCCCGCGCAGCTGCGCGACGAGCTGGGCGACCTCCTCCTGAACGTGGCGTTCCAGATCGTGATCGCCGAGGAGACGGAGGCCTTCGGGCGGGCGGACGTGGTCGAGCGGCTGGAGCAAAAGATGCGCCGCCGCCACCCCCACCTCTACGGCGGCGGCGAGGCCGGCTCGTGGGCCGAGATCAAGGCGCGCGAACGTGCCGGCCGCCCTCCCGGCGGCGTCCTCGACGGGGTCGGCACGGGGCTCGACCCGCTCCTCCGCGCCTTCCGCGTCCAGGAGACGGTGTCGCGGGTGGGGTTCGACTGGGACGACCCGCGGGGGGCGTGGGAGAAGGTCCGCGAGGAGGTGGAGGAGGTGGGCGAGGAGCTCGCCGCCGGCCGCGCCGACCTGTTGGAGGAGGAGCTGGGCGACCTCCTCTTCGCGGTCGTCAACCTGGCGCGCCTGGCGAAGGCGCACCCGGTGACGGCCCTCTCGCGCGCCAACGCCAAGTTCGAGCGCCGCTTCCGGGCGCTGGAGGGGCTGGCGGCGGCGCGCGGCGTGGTCTTCGGCGAGGCGACGCTGGCGGAGCTCGACCTCCTCTGGGACGAGGTCAAGCGCGTGGAGCGGGGGGGCGGCGGAACCCCGGAGCCCGGCCCGGGGTGACACGCTCCTTGCGTGACCCGGCCGGTGACGGACGCCCCTTCGCGGTCGTCCGTGTCCCGGCGCCCGCGGCCTCCGCCGCGGCGCGATCCCCAGCAGACGGTTCGGTGCAGACGATGACCGCCTTCGGCAGGCGTGGTGTCCCTTCGTGCAGTCCGCCCGCGGCTCGGCTCGACGAGCTCGCGGGTGTTCGTCGTTCCCCCTCCCCGCGCGGCGCCGCATGAGCCTGCGCCAGCGGATCGTCCTCACCCTCCTGGCGATCTCCGCCATCCTCGTCGTCCCGGCGCTGGTGGCGCTCCTCTCGCTCAGCCAGCTGCGGGGGATCGTCGGCGACCTGCGCGAGCGCGACACCCGGGCGACCTCGACCCTGGGGTGGCTGTCGACGACGCTCGAAGAGCTCGAGACCGCGCAGAGCAGCGCCGCGGCGCTCTTCAACGACCCGGAAGGGCGCGCGCCGGAGCTCCTGGCCGAGCGTGACTCGCTGATCCGCACCATGGGCGACACGCTCCGGGCGCTGGAAAACCGTCCCGACGCGTCGGAGCCGTACGGGGAGGCCGTCGCCGGGGCCAGCCGGGAATGGAGTGCGCTCCTGCAGGTGATCCGGCAGGAGCAGCAGCGCCTCGAGCAGGGGGTCCGGGACACCGACGCCATCTTCCGCAACACGGAGGTGATCCCCGCGTTCGACCGGATGACGCATGCGCTCCAGGCGATCTCGGACGCGATCGACCGGGAGGCGGAGGAAAAGGTCGCGGAGGCGGGGGATGTGGCGCGCTGGGCGCTGACGGCGACGGGGCTGGCGCTGGCGCTCGCGCTGGGGCTGACGGTGATCGTGGGGACGGTGCTGACGCGGCAGCTCCTGCGACCCATCCAGGTGCTGCGCAGAGGGATGGCGCACGTGGCGGAGGGCGACTTCGAGCCGAACGTGCAGGTGCCCGCGCACCGGCCGGACGAGCTGGGCGACCTGTCGCGGAGCTTCCGGACGATGACCGAGCAGCTGGCGGAGCTCGACCGGCTCAAGGCCGAGTTCGTCTCGGTGGCGAGCCATGAGATCAAGACGCCGCTCTCCGTCATCCGCGGCTACGTCTCGCTGCTGGCCGACGGGATCTACGGCGAGGTGAGCGAGACGCAGAAGAAGACGCTGCAGTCGATCTCCGACCAGGTCGACCGGCTGACGCGGCTGGTGCACCGGCTGCTGGACATCTCGCGCTTCGAGGCGGGGGGGGGGCGGCTGGAGGTGCGACGGATCAACGTCCGCGACTTCCTCGACGAGCTGACGCAGGGGTTCCACGTCCTGGCCTTCCAGAACGGGATCGACTTCCAGGTCCGCGTGGCCGACGACGTCCCGGTGAACCTGGAGGGCGACGCCGACCGGCTGAACGAGGTCCTCGGCAACCTCCTCTCCAACGCCTTCAAGTTCACCCCCCGCGCCGGGACCATCTCGCTCGACGCCCGCCGCGACGGGACGGGGGTGCTGGTGGCGGTGGCCGACACGGGGGTGGGGATCCCGCCGGACAAGCTCCCGAAGATCTTCGAGAAGTTCTACCAGGTCGACAACGACGCGCAGCCGCGCTCGGCCGGCTCGGGGCTGGGGCTGGCCATCGCGCGGGAGATCGTGGAGGCCCATGGGGGCACGATCACTGCAGAAAGCCAGGTCGGCGAAGGGACGCGCTTCCACGTGTCCCTCCCCGAGCGGCCGCCTGCCGTGCGCGCGGCCGACCACCCCCCGACGGATCGCCGATGAAAGTCTTTCTCGTGGTGCTCGCCGCCGCGCTCCTCCCCGCCTGCGCCACCCTGCGCGGCGGCGTGGGCGACGACGCCGAGCGCGTGCGCCTCTGGCAGCAGGCGCACGACGCCATGTCGCACGACTCCTTCCGGATCGCGGCGGCCTCGTTCCAGCGGCTGACCGCCGAGTGGCCGCGCACCTACGAGGGGCACGAGTCGCGCTTCTTCCTCGGCGTCCTGGCGCTGGAGCCGCGCAGCGGCGTCGACCTCCAGGCCGCCGAGGAGCACCTGGGCATCTACCTCGCCGAAGACTCGCTGCGGAAGACCCCCAGCTACCACGACCGCGAGGCGGAGACCCTCCTCCAGCTCGTTCGCCAGCTCCGCAGCCCCTGCGAAGTGCGCGCCCGCGGGCTGGAGTGCGACACCCGGGTCGTCACCCAGACCGTCCCCGGCGACCCCGCTCCGCCCGCCGGCGGCGCCGCTGAAGCCGCCCGCCTCCGCCGCCAGCTCGCCGAGCGCGACGCGACCATCAGCGAGCTCCGCGAGGAGCTCCAGCGCATCCGCAACACGCTGGCGCCGCGGAGGCCGCAGCAGGAGGAGTAGCGCCGAGCACTCCGCAGGCTCCGGCGCGGGGCCCTCACCCGGCTCGCTTTAGGCTCGCCACCCTCTCCCAATTCTGGGAGAGGGTTCTTTGTTTCCAGGCGCGAGGCCAGCCCAGATGCGGAAGAAGTTCGCCGAGGAATGCGGAGAGCGCCGCCGCGCGCGGACGGAAGGGGCGGCGGCGGTAAGTCCCCCAAATCCTGGGCGGAGGGAGACCCGCGCACGAAAGAAAGAGCGGGATCGGGAGGATGCCGGGCGCGCGGGGCTCCCGGAGCGGGCGGGGAGACTCGACGGGCGGACGCGAAGGGGCCGGGGAAACGCGAAGGCGCGTGTTCCGCCCGGCGAGGCTCACCGCCCCCGCGGAGGAGACACGCGCGCCGCCCCGCCGGAGCCCGACGGATGCGCCCACCGCCCGCGGCGCGCGGGGCTCCGGAGCGGCACCGCCGCCGAGGACGCGCACCCAACCGGAACGAGCCCCCGCGAACGCCTCAGCCCACGTGGAACATGCGCGCCCGCTCGCCGTACCGCTCCTCCAGCACCCGCTTGAGCGAAGGATGCCGCTCGAGCTCGGGGTCCTCGTCGACGATCCGCCGCGCCTCCGCCCGCGCCCGCCCCAGCAGCGCGAAGTCCTTCTCCAGGTCGGCGAAGCGGAAATCGGGAATCCCCGTCTGCCGCGCCCCGAAGAGGTCGCCGTAGCCGCGGATCCGCATGTCGTACTCGGCGATCTTGAACCCGTCCTCCGTCGAGGCGAAGAGCTTCAGCCGCTCCCGCGCCTCGTTCCCCGTGCAGATCAGGACGCAGAAGCTCTCCTCGCCCCCCCGCCCCACGCGCCCCCGCAGCTGGTGCAGCTGCGAGAGCCCGAAGCGCTCCGCGTGCTCGACGACCATCACCGTGGCGTTCGGCACGTCGATCCCCACCTCGATGACGGTCGTCGACACCAGCACGTCCACCTCGCCCGCCGCGAACGAGCGCATCACGGCGTCCTTGTCGTCCCCGTGCATCTGCCCGTGCAGGAGCGCCACGCGGAGATCGGGGAAGACCGTCGTCCGCAGCCGCTCGTACTCCTCGGTGGCGCTCTTGAGGTCGACCTTCTCCGACTCCTCGACCAGCGGGTAGACGACGTACGCCTGCCGCCCCAGCGCCACCTGCTCGCGGACGAACTCCAGCACCTTCGGCCGCGACGAGTCGCCGCGTACCGCCGTCCGCACCGGCCGCCGCCCCGGCGGGCGCTCGTCGAGGACCGAGACGTCGAGGTCGCCGTACAGCGTCAGCGCCAGCGAGCGGGGGATCGGCGTGGCCGACATCACCAGCATGTCGGCGCTCGTCCCCATCTCGGCCAGCGCCAGCCGCTGCTTGACCCCGAAGCGGTGCTGCTCGTCGACGACCACCACCCCCAGCCGGTCGAAGGCCACCCCCTCCTGGATCAGCGCGTGGGTCCCCACGGCGATCCCCGCCCCGCCCGACGCGATCCGGTAGACCGCCTCGCGGTACTGCTTCGCCCCCATCCGCCCGGTGAGGAGCGTGACGCCGACCGGGAGCCCTTCGAGGAGCTTGGTGAGCGTCCGCGCGTGCTGCTCGGCGAGGATCTCGGTGGGGGCCATCAGCGCCGCCTGGTAGCCGTTCTCCACCGCGCGGAGCATGGCGAAGAGCGCCACCACCGTCTTCCCCGACCCCACGTCGCCCTGGAGGAGGCGGTTCATCCGCCGGGGCGCGGCCATGTCGTCGCCGATCTCCTTGAGCACCTTCTTCTGCGCGCCGGTGAGCGCGAAGGGGAGCTGCTTGTGGAACGGCTTGACGAGGAAGTCCTTCCGCGCGAAGGCGATCCCCGGGCGCTCCTGGACGGCGCGGTGGCGGGCGCGGGCGTGGAGGAGCTGGAGGAAGAAGAGCTCCTCGAAGGCCAGCCGCCGCCGCCCCTGCTCGGCCTCCATCAGCGACGCCGGCCGGTGGACGTGCTCCAGCGCCTTCGCCAGCGGGACGACCTCGACGCGCTCGCGGATCTCGGGGGGGAGGACGTCCTCCTCCTGCTTGAGCGCGCGGAGGAGGTCGTCGAGGTTCTCGTGGACGAGGGTGCGGACCTGGCGGTAGGTGAGGCCGCCGGTGGCCGGGTAGACGGGGAAGATCGTCCCGCTCTCCTCGGCCGCCTTCTCGCCCTCGCCGGCGATGACGGTGTACTCGCGGGGCTGCATCTGCCGGCCGTGGAAGAAGCGCACGGGGCCGGAGAGGAGGAGGAGGTCGCCCTTCTGGAGGATCCGGTCGAGGTACGGCTGGCCGGGCCAGGCGCACTCGATCATCGCCGTCTCGTCGCGCACCACCGCCTGGAAGATGCGCAGGCCCTTGCGCGTGGGGAGGACGCCCTTGCTCACCACGCGGCCGATGACGGTGGCGTCCATCCCCGGCGCCAGCGCGCCGATCTTCGTGATCGTGGAGGCGTCCTCGTACCGGTGGGGGGCGTGGTAGAGCACGTCGCGCGCGGTCAGCAGCCCCATCTTCTGCAGGAGGGGCGCGCGGCGCGGACCCACGCCTTTCAGGAACTGGACGGGCTTGTCCAGCTCGGAGTACGGGGCGACGGAGGACACGTTCTCGATGTCTGGCTTCGGGGTCGGGAGTGGATCGTCGGGTCTGGGATCGCGCGATTCGAAATCTAGGGATTCTACACCGATCGCGCGCCCCTGGTGCGGTGGCGGTGGTGGCGGTGGTCGGGGATCGTGCGCTTCGGCGGGCTCCGGTGACGGTCGCATGGGCGGGCGATCGTGCGCTTCGGCGGGCTCTAACCGCGTCCTCCGCTTCCGTCCGCGCGGCGCGTGCGTTCTCGCGAACGCGAAGCGGGACCGCGCCCCCACGTCGGAGGGCCGGCCCCGCTGCGACTTCCGATCTCGTCGTTCTTCGCGCCGACTAGCCGCCGACGACCGGTCCGCCGCCCCGCGACCTCCGGTACGCCTCGTCCTGCGGGTTCAGCTGCCGGGAGCGGTTCGTCCGCGCGGCCTGTCCCTGGGTGCCCTCGGGGTTCAGGTCTCGCGAGCGCTGGTCGTTCCGCTCCTGCGGGGGGGGACGCGTATCTTCGCCTGCCATCACGACCTCCGGGTATCGAGTCCTGCGCATCAACGACGCACGGGCGCCGGGCCGCAGATCGCATACCGGCGATCCACCAGAAGCCGCCATTCCACGGCGGCGCCTCACGCCGTCAGCACTTCCTCGGCGAAGGCGTCGATCTCGAAGGGGACGAGGTCGTCCATCTTCTCCCCGACGCCGATGAACTTCACCGGGAGGTCGAACTCCTCCTTGAGCGCCACCACGATCCCGCCCTTGGCGGTGCCGTCCATCTTGGTGAGGATGATCCCGGTGAGCGGGAGCGCGTCGCCGAAGGTGCGGATCTGCGCCATGGCGTTCTGGCCCACCGTCGCGTCGAGGACGATCAGCGTCTCGTGCGGCGCGCCGTCGAGCTTCTTCCCCAGCACGCGGTGCACCTTCTGGAGCTCCTTCATCAGGTCGCTCTGGGTGTGCAGCCGGCCGGCGGTGTCGACGATCAGCACGTCCGCCTCCCGCGCCTGCGCCTGCTCCAGCGCGTCGAAGGCCACCGCCGCGGGGTCGCGCCCCGGCTCGCTCCCCACGAAGTCGCACCCCACCCGCTCGGCCCACTTCCGCAGCTGCTCGATGGCCCCCGCGCGGAAGGTGTCGCCCGCGGCGATCGTCACGCGGCGCCCCTGGCGGGTGAGGCGGTGCGCCAGCTTGGCGATGGTGGTCGTCTTCCCCACTCCGTTGACCCCGACGACCAGGAAGACCGTCGGCCCCTCGTCGTAGTTGAAGCGCAGCGCCGTGTCGCTCCGCCCGGCGCGGAGGATGGCCTCGATCTCCTCGCGCACCGCGCGGAGGTAGTCGCGCTGCGTCCTGGCCTGGCCGCGCGCGGCCAGCTGCTCGACCACCTGCACCAGCCGCAGTGTGGCCGGCACCCCGAAGTCGGCGGCGATCAGCGTCTCCTCCAGCCCCTCCAGCGACCCCTCGTCCATCCCCTTGACCAGCACCGACACGTCGGTGAGGGCCACGTCGACGATCCGGTCCCAGAGCGACTTCTTCCCCTCTTCCTTCCGGCGAAACAGGCGAGCCATCTATCTGCCGATCCTTGCTTTCGAAAGATGCGTCCCCACACGGCCGCGCGCTCCGCGGCGGCGGACAATCTACCACGTCGCGCGCTCCCCTGCACCGCCCGTTCCGCGAACGCGCGCGCCCCCGCCCGGCGCGGGGCCGGGCGGGGGCGTCTTCGTCACCTCCGCGAGGGGCGTCAGCTCCCGCGGAGCGCCTCGTAGCGCTTGGAGACGGCGTCCCAGTCGACCGTGTTGAACCAGGCGGCCAGGTAGTCGGGGCGCCGGTTCTGGTAGTTGAGGTAGTAGGCGTGCTCCCAGACGTCGATCCCCAGGAGCGGCGTCTGCCCCTGCGAGTAGGGCGAGTCCTGGTTGGGGGTGTCGGTCACCTCGAGCTTCTTGTCGGCGTTGACCACCAGCCACGACCACCCGCTCCCGAAGCGCGCCTTCCCGGTCTCGACCAGCCGGGTCTTGAGGTCGTCGAAGGAGCCGAAGGCCGCGTCGATGTCGGCGGCCAGGGGGCCGCTCGGCTTCCCGCCGCCGCCGGGGCCCATGATGCTCCAGAAGATGGAGTGGTTGGAGTGGCCGCCGCCGTTGTTGCGCACCGCGCCCCGGATGTCCTCGGGGACCTCGTCGAGGCGGCGCATCAGCGCGTCGATGTCGTCGCCCGCGTCGAACTCGGGGTGCTTGGCGAGGGCGGCGTTGAGGTTGTCGACGTACGCCTGGTGGTGCTTGGAGTGGTGGATCTCCATGGTGCGCGCGTCGATGTGGGGCTCGAGCGCGTCGTAGTCGTAGGGGAGCTTCGGCAGCGTGAACGGCATCTGGACCTCCATCCCGGTGAGGATCGGTTCGCACAGTCCGCGGCGGAAGGGCGGAGCGTCGACGACCGCGGAAGCGCCGCGATTTCCGCGCCGCCCGCCCAGGCCTCACCGCCCTCCACCGCACCCGCCGACCAATGTAGCCGACGTCAGATGTTTCGCCACCACCGGGCGCGTCCTCCGCTTTCCCGTTCGTGAAGGCTCCTCGACGGCGCCTCTCACAGGGGGCACAGGGGACACAGGGGGATCCGAGCGTGAACGGAGCC
>DATACF010000368.1:0-10340 GCA_036259235.1 Longimicrobium sp.
GGCCCGCGCGGAGTGCGCGGGCCCGATCCTGCCCAGCCCGCGAGGGGCCGGAATTACATCTTGTGCGCCGTGTCGGTCGCCACGGCCGCCGAGTCGGTGACCTGGCCCTGCATGGTGTCGGTCGTGACGGTGGTGGTGGTCACCACGCTGTCGGTGGCCGGGACGACGACGGGCTGCGAGACCGTGTCGGTGCCCTGGATCGCGGTGGTGTCGCTCGTGACCTGCTCGGTCTCGCCGCCCTCGTCGCCGCCGCAGGCGGCGAGGCTCACCAGGGTCGCGACCGCCACGATCGAGAAGATACGGGTCTTCATGGCTCTTTAGCTCCGGTTGCGGTTATCCCGCGGCGTCCGATTCGCAAGTGTCGCGGGTCGGGGGCCGGTAAAGGCAACGGGTGTGCCCGACCCGCCCCAGGGCCGTGCCAGGTGGCGCAAACCCGCGCCGCCGCTTAACTTTCACGGCGTGGAGGGAGTCCGGACGGGGCGTGTCCGCCGCCGTTCGCGCGCTCCGGCGGGCGTTCACTGAACGGGGGCGCGGTGTTCACTGAACACTCCCCGCTTGCCGGACGCACCGCCGAACGCCTCCGCCCACGAGCCGAACGAGCCATGAGAGCCCTCTCGCTACGCGCCAAGGTCTTCTTCCTCTTCGCCGGGGCCGCGCTCCTGATCGTGGTGCCGGCGCTCCTCCTGATCGCGGACGCGGTGGAGGGGCGCGTCTACGAGCGGGCCACCCGCGACCTGGCGCAGGCCGACTCGTCGCTCCAGAGCAACTGGGAGCTGCGCGGCGAGAACCTGGTGCGGACGGCGCAGCTGCGCGCCTTCGACCCGCAGGTGGCCGAGGCGTGGCGGACGCGGCGCTTCCGCCTCCTGGCGCGGCGGCTGGCCGAGGGGAAGGACGTGGTGCTGGCGGCCGACACCACCTACGGGGTCCTCCTGGGCCCGCCGATCGACTCGGTGGCGCTGCGGCGGGCGGAGGGGCCGGGGACGAGCCTGGTGCTGACCGACTCGGGGCCCCCGCTCCGGCTGGCGCTCTCGGGGGTGGTGGTCGACGACACGATCCCGCTGGGGCTGGTGGGGGTGGGGGCGCGGCTCTCGGCGGCGGGGCTGAAGAAGGAGATCTCGCCGGGGGCGGAGGTGGCGCTGATCGCGGGCGACTCGCTGATCGGGACGACGCTCCCGGACTCGGTGCTGGCGCAGATGGCCGACGACATCGACCTCCGCCGGGTGGGGGCGGTGCAGGAGGCGCCGCAGCGGCTGCGGGTGGGCGGGCGGCTGGCGTACCTGGCGCGGGCCTACCCCCTCCCCGCGCGGGGGGTGCCGGCGCGGGTGGTGCTGCTGCGGCCGATCACCGACGAGCTGCGGGTGGCGGAGGGGATCACGCAGTCGATCTTCGGGATCGGCTTCACGGCGCTGGTGCTGGCGCTCCTGCTGGCGGCGCTGGTGGCGCGGATCGTGGCGCGCCCGGCGCAGGTGCTGGCCGAGGCGAGCGCCCGGCTGGCGCGGGGCGACTACCGGGCGCCGCTCCCGAGGGACGCGGGCGACGAGATCGGGCAGCTGGCGCGCGCCTTCGGCGAGATGCGCCGCGCCATCGCCGAGCGCGAGGAGCGGCTCCGGTCGGCGCAGGCGGAGATGATCCACCGCGAGAAGCTGGCGGCCATGGGGCGGCTGGTGGCGCAGCTCTCCCACGAGATCAACAACCCGATCTACAACATCCAGAACTGCCTGGAGGCGCTGGAGCGGCGCGGCGACCCCACGGACCCCAACCGCGAGTTCCTGACGCTGGCGCAGGAGGAGCTGTCGCGGATGGCGACGCTGACGCGCCAGCTCCTCGACCAGAGCCGCCCCCTCCCGGACGCGGCGCAGGCGGTGGGGCTGAACACGGTGGTGCAGCGGGTGCTGACGCTGGCGCGCCCGGAGGTGGAGGCGCGGGGGATCCGGGTGGAGACGTCGCTGGCGCCGCGCCTCCCGGACGTGGTGGCGCACCCGGAGGGGATCCAGCAGGTGCTGGCGAACCTGGTGAGCAACGCCTGCGACGCCATGCCCGCGGGCGGGCGGCTGCGGGTGACGACGCGCGCCGACGGCGACGCGGTGGAGGTGGTGGTGGAGGACACGGGCTCGGGGATCGCGGAGGCCGACCTCCCGCACATCTTCGAGGCGTTCTACACGACCAAGCCGGGGGTGGCGGGGATCGGGCTGGGGCTCTTCGTCTCGGAGGGGATCGTCCGCGGCCACCGCGGCCGCCTCTCGGTGGAGAGCCGCGTGGGCGAGGGGAGCCGCTTCACCGTCCGCCTGCCGCGCGAGACGCTGGACGAGTCGCTGGCGGTGACGGACGACGCGCCGGCGATGGCGGGGCGGGCGGCGATGGCGTAGGGGGGGAGGGGATAGGGTACAGGGGACAGCGGGAGAGGATTCGGTGAGGGCGAGGGAGGATGGTGTGTGTCCGCGGCATCGTCGGCCCTCACCCCCCGGCCCCCTCTCCCAACCCCTGGGAGAGGGGGGACGCGAGGGAAACGGCGGTGCGCTTCGACGGAGCCCGCGGGGGGCCCTCACCCGGCTCGCTTTATAGGCTCGCCACCCTCTCCCGTTCCGGGGCCCGTTCCGGGAGAGGGGCCGGGGGAGGGGGGCCGCGGAGGCCGAGGCATGCGATGGAGGCAGGTCGAACCGGATCGAAGGTCGCTGTTCCGCGCCGTTGCATGAGGGATGCGGGCCCGGAGGGCGAAGACCCTGGCGGGGGGGAATGCGAAGGGGATCGCGATCCGCATCGGGCGACGGCGCGCCGTGGAGTCCGCCAGGGGCTTCGCCGCGTTGGAAACGGTAGTATCGTTTCCTACGCGGCCCGCAGCCCGGCCCGGAGCGCAGCGGAGGGACATGCCCAGATCCGTCGTCGCAGTTGCCGTTCGCAGTCGCAGTCAGGCCGTAAGAGCCGGCATCACACGAGAAATCGGAAGAGACGCACTTGGTGGACGACAAGCCGCGCATCCTGATCATCGACGACGACCGCGCGTTCCGCGTGGGGACGGGCGCCCTGCTGGCCGACGACGGCTACGAGGTGGACGCCGAGCCCGGCGCCGACCAGGGGCTCGACCGCCTCAAGCGCGAGCGCTACGACATGGTGCTCCTGGACCTCAAGATGCCCGGCCGCACCGGCCTCTCGGTCCTCGAGGAGCTGCGCGGGAGCGGGAACGACGTCCCCGTCCTGATGCTGACCGGCTACGCCACGGTGGACAGCGCGGTGCACGCCCTCAAGCTGGGCGCCGACGACTACATCACCAAGCCGTGCGACAACGCGGTGCTGCGGTCGAAGATCAAGACCGTCCTCGCCCGCCGCGAGCCGGTCTTCGGCCCCGGGGTGCAGCGGCTGGTGGGGACGACGGCGAAGATGCGCGAGGTCCTCCGCGCCGTGGCCCGGGTGGCGCCGACCGAATCGACCGTCCTCCTCCGCGGGGCGACGGGGACGGGGAAGGAGCTGATCGCGCGCGCCATCCACGAGGAGAGCCCGCGGCGGAACAAGCCGTTCGTGGCGGTCAACTGCTCGGCGCTGGCCGAGGGGCTCCTGGAGAGCGAGCTCTTCGGGCACGCGCGGGGGGCGTTCACCGGGGCGGTGGCCGACCGCAAGGGGCTCTTCGAGGATGCGCACACGGGGACGATCTTCCTCGACGAGATCGGCGACGTGTCGCCGGCCATGCAGGCGAAGCTCCTCCGCGTCCTCCAGGAGCGCGAGGTGGTGCGCGTGGGCACCAGCCGCACGGTGACGGTGGACGTGCGGGTGGTGGCGGCCACCCACCAGGACCTGGAGGCGATGGTGGAGGACGGCCGCTTCCGGAAGGACCTCTACTTCCGCCTCAAGGTCTTCCAGATCCGCGTCCCGGAGCTGCGCGAGCGGGTGGAGGACATCCCCGCGCTGGCGGCGGCGTCGGTGGCGCGGTGGAACGAGCGGGTGGAGCCGCACCGGCGCATCGGCGGCCTCTCGGACGAGGCGGTGGAGGTGATGCGCGCCTACGACTGGCCGGGGAACGTCCGCGAGCTGATGGCGGCGGTGGAGTACGCCTGCATCGTCTGCGACGGGAAGCGCATCCTGGCCTGCCACCTCCCCGAGGAGGTCCGCGAGGGGCCCCAGCCGTCGGTCGCGGGACACGGTCATGCGAACGGCCACGCGAACGGCGACGCCAGGAAGGCGGACGCGCGCGCGGGCGAGGGGAAGCGCTACCAGGCGCCCGACGAGAGCTCGGAGCGGGAGGCGATCCGCTCGGCGCTGGAGGAGGCCAACGGCAACCGCACCAAGGCGGCGGCGGCGCTGGGGATGGGGCGGACGACGCTCTGGCAGAAGCTGAAGGAGTACGGGCTGTAGGGCGCGGGTCGGTCGCGGGGGCGGAGGCGTTCGCAAGGTTCGACGGACGGAGGCGCGTTTCGACCGGCCTCGCGGCCCTCACCCGGCTCGCTTGGGCTCGCCACCCTCTCCCAATTCTGGGAGAGGGTTGGGCGTGTCGGAAGTGGTTGTGCGCGTTGCGATTGTCTTCGCTCGCGCGATCATCGGGTGAGTCGTGGCCCGTCGTTTGATCGCGTTTTCGGCACGCCTTTCGTTTCCCCGATTCCTTCCCCTTCGAACCCTCGAATGACCGAGCAACCGACGAATCCCACGCGGCGCGAGTTCGCGAAAGCTGCGGCGGCGGCGCTGGCGGCGCCGGTGCTGGCGCCGCTGGCGGCGTGCGCGGGCGGGCCCGAGGCGCAGCCGGCGCCGACCCCGGCCGCGACGACGAACGCCGCGGCTCCGACGGCCCCCACGGCGCCGTCCGCGCCGCCGAACGGGCAGAACCGGCAGGCGCCTGACCCGATGGCCGAGGGGCTGACGGAGGCGCTGCGGGCGCGCTACGGCGACCGGCTGACGGAGGCGCAGTGGAAGGAGGTGCGCGAGGGGGTGGAGGGGAACCTGCGCCTGGCGAAGCAGCTCCGCGACTTCCCGCTCCCGATCGCCACGGAGCCGGCGTTCGCCTTCCGCGCGTACCGGGAGGGGCCGTGACGATCCCTGCGGACACCTTCTACCAGCCGCTCTCCGCGCTGGCGGCGCGGATCCGCCGGCGCGAGCTGGACCCGGTGGAGCTGGCCGAGGCGTCGCTGGCGCGGCTGGAGACGCTGGGGCCGAAGCTGGGCGCCGTCGTCACCGTCACCCGCGAGCGCGCGCTGGCCGAGGCGCGAACCGCCCGCGACGAGATCCGCGCCGGGCGGTACCGCGGCCTGCTGCACGGGGTGCCGTACGGCGCCAAGGACCTGATCGCCGCCGCCGGATATCCCACCACCTGGGGCGCGCAGCCGTACCGCGACCAGCGCGTGGAGGAGGACGCCACCGTGGTCGCCAAGCTCAAGGCGGCGGGCGCGGTGCTGGTGGCGAAGCTGGCGTCCGTCGAGCTGGCGGGGGGGATGGGGTACAACCAGGCGAACGCGTCGTTCACCGGGCCGGGGCGGACGCCGTGGAACCCGGAGTACTGGAGCGGCGGCTCCTCCAGCGGCCCGGGCGCGGCGGTGGCGGCGGGGCTGGTCCCCTTCGCCATCGGGTCGGAGACGTGGGGGTCGATCACCACCCCCGCCGCCTTCTCGGGGGTGACGGGCGTCCGGCCGACGTACGGGATGGTGAGCCGCGCGGGGGCGATGGCGCTCTCGTGGACGATGGACAAGATCGGCCCGCTCTGCCGCACGGCCGGGGACGCGGGGCTCATCCTGGAGGCCATCGCCGGCCACGACCCGCGCGACGAAGGGTCGAGCGAGCGGAAGTGGTGGTACGACCCCGACACCTTCCACGGCGCCCGGCGCCCGCGCGTCGGGATCTTACGCGGGATCGCGGAGGGGTCGCAGCCCGAGGTGCGGCGCGACTTCGAGGCGGCGGTGGAGGCGATGGGCGCCTTCGCGGAGATCGTGCGCGACGTGACGCTCCCGAAGTTCCCGTACGGGGCGGCGGCGAGCGTCATCATCGACGCCGAGTCGGCGAGCATCTTCGAGGAGCTGATCGACAGCGGGCGCGTCCACGAGCTCACCGCGCCCGAGGACCGGACCGGCGGCTACGCGGGGCAGGTGACGCTGGCGAAGGACTACCTCCGCGCCCTCCGGATCCGCACTCCGGCGGCGCGGGCGATGGACCGCTTCTTCGTCGACGGCGGCTTCGACGCCCTGGCCAGCCCCTCGCGGCCGACGGTGGCGTACCCGATCGCCCGCAAGTTCAACGAGGCGTACAGCGACGCGCGGGGCGGCGGCGAGCCGATCGGCGGCGCGGCCAACCTCCTGGGGCTCCCGGGGATCGCCTTCCCCACCGGCTTCGGGCAGAACGGGCTGCCGACGTCGATGACGCTCACCGGGCGCGCGTGGGACGAGAACAAGATCCTCTCGCTCGCGAACTCCTACCAGCAGCAGACCGACTGGCACCGGCGCATTCCGCCGGGCTTCTGAACCGCGAATCTCTCACAGGGGACACAGAGGGCACAGAGGGGTCTTCGGAGCGCGACGGGGCTCCCCTGTGTCCTCTGTGCCCCCTGTGAGAGACTCCCGCCGTGTCCATCCTCGCACCGTCGCCTGTCCACGCGCGATGACACCCGGGAATGGACGAAATCGCCTCCGATCTTCTAAGCTGTTGATCTGAAACAAGATGGTTTTCCGCGCGATTCCGGTACGCGCGATGCACCCGCCTGTGTCCCGTCGCAGCACCGCGACGTCCCGCCGCGGACCCAATTCGGAAAGACCCTGGAGAACCTACCCATGAAGAGCTTCGCTCGCGCCGCGCTCGCGGCGGCCCTCCTCGCCACCGCCGGCTGCGCCACGCAGGTCACCCGCGTCTCCCCCGACCAGGCGTACGACCTTTCGGGGAAGTGGAACGACGTCGACAGCCGGCAGGTGGCCGACGCCATCATCCGCCAGAGCTTCGAGGGGGCCGCCGGGCCCAGCTGGTCGGTGAGCTACATGCAGGCCCACGCCGGCCGCCGCCCCACCGTCATCGTCGGCTCCATCCGCAACCGGAGCATGGAGCACATTCCCGTCGAGACCTTCGTCCGCGACCTCGAGCGCGCCTACCTCGCCAGCGGCCAGGTGCAGGTCGTCGCCAGCGCCGACGAGCGCGACGAGGTCCGCGCCGAGCGCCTCGACCAGCAGGAGAACGCCTCCGCCGACACCCGCGCCCGGCTGGGGAAGGAGCGCGGCGCCTCGTACATGCTCCAGGGCGACATCTCGTCGATCGTCGACCGCGAGGGCGGCCGCCGCGTCGTCTACTACCAGGTGGACATGACGCTGGTGGACCTGGAGACCAACGCCAAGACGTGGACCGGCCAGCACCGGATCAAGAAGTTCATCGAGCAGCCCCGCGTCCGGCTGTTCTGACCGGCGGCCACCCTCTCGCTTCGAGTTGAACCGATGATGAAGAAGACCCAGGCCGCCGCGGCCGCCGCCGCCCTCGCGCTGGCCGCCGCGTGCGCCCCCCGGATGCAGCCCGTCCGGCCGATCCAGGCCAACGGCGCCATGGTGCCGTCCACCGCCGACGCGACCGTCGCCGCCGCCCGCGACGAGGCGCACGCCGAGCGCGCCCGCATCGCCGCCGAGCAGGAGCGGACGATGGACGCCGCGCTCGCCGCCTGCACCCCGAGCACCTGCAACGCGGTCGCCCGCGGCGAGCTGTCGGTGGGGATGACGCGCGAGCAGGTCCTCGCCGCCACCCGCACCGGCGAGGTGGCGTGGGAGGCGCGCGGGGGCGGCGCGGTGACCACGCTGACCCCCCGCGACGAGGGGCGCGCCCCCGCCGACGCGGTGGCCGAGGTGGCGTACGTCACCCTCCAGAACGGGCGCGTGGCCAGCTACGCCTACCGCGAGCCGCAGGGGCTCCGCCTCGTCTCCTCGGCCGCCGAGGCGACGCCGGCCGCGCAGGCCCGCGCCCGCGCCGAGGCGCTCCGCCGCGAGGGCGACGACTTCGCGCTCGCCGGCGACTTCCAGCGCGCGCTCGACCGCTACGACCGCGCCGACGTGATCGCCCCCGGCGACCCCGAGACGACGCTCCGGATCGCGCGGGCGCTCGACAAGCAGCTCCGCCCGTACGAGGCGGCGATCCGCTACCGTCTCTTCCTCCACCAGCTGGAGATCGAGAAGATCCGCGCCTACGGCGAGGTCTACGCCGGGATGGCGGCGGCCGCGGCCGAGGCCCGCAGCCGGATCCTCGTGCTGGAGCGGAGCGGGCGATGAGCCCCCGGCGGTTCCGGCTCGCCGCCGGAGCGCTCCTCCTGGCCGCCCAGGCGGCGTGCGCGGGGCGGGGGGGCGCCTTCCCGGCCCGCCCCGCGCCCGAGACGCTGGCCCCCGGCTCGCCGCTCCGCTCGGAGACGCTGGGGCAGGGGGACGCGTGGCTCCGGCACTACCTGATGGAGGGGAAGCCCGACTCGGCGCTCCTCCTCCTGGCCCCCGGCGCCCGCACCGCCCCCCGCGACGCCCTCCTCCGCGAGCTCCAGCGGGGGCTCGTCCTCCACCACGCCGGGCGGTGGGCCGAGAGCAACGCGGCCTTCGAGTGGGCCGAGGGCGAGGCGGAGCGCCGCTGGACGCGGAGCCTCGCCCAGCAGGCGGGGGCGTTCCTGGTGAACGACGCCGTCGTCGAGTACGTCCCCCCGCCGGCCGAGCTGGCGATGGTGCCGTACTACCGGATGCTCAACTACATGGCCCTCGGGAGCCGCGAAGGGACGCTGGTGGAGGCGCGGAAGGCCAACGCCTACCTCACGCGGCTGGCGGACGACAAGGCGCCGTGCGTGGGCGAGGGGTTCGTGCGTTATCTCACCGGCCTCGTCTACCGCGGCGCGGGGGAGCGCAACGACGCGCTCGTCTCGTACCGCCAGGCCGAGCGGAGCTTCGAGGCGTGCGCGGGGGCCGGCGGCGCCGCGGCCCCCGCCTGGCTGGGGACCGACCTCTACCGCGCCGCGCTGGAGGCGGGGGTCCGCCCCGTGGCCGACTCGGCCGCCGCCCGCTACCGCCTCTCCCCGGCCGCCGCGCCGGGGGCGGAGGACGCGGAGCTGGTGGTGTTCGTGGAGCACGGGTGGGTGGCCCACCGCGCCCACGGCGACATCCACGTCCCCCTCTTCCCGGACGACGTCGACGGGGTGGACGACGAGGACGAGGGCTCCGTGGCCGACGCCGCCACCCGCGTCATGGCCCGCCTGGCGGGGAACCTCTCCGAGCAGGCGTACTGGGGCGAGGCGTGGGACGAGCACCCCGCGAACCAGCTCGGCGACGCGCTGGAGGGCGCCTACATCCTCAAGCTCGCCTGGCCGGTCTTCCGCCTGGAGGCGGCCGCCGCGCACGGGGTGCGGGTGCGGGTGGACGGGGCCGAGGCCGACCCGCCGGTGGCCGCCGACCTCTCGGCCACCCTCTTCCGCCGGTGGGAGTCGCAGCGCCCGGGGATGCTGACCCGGATGGTGGGGCGCGGGATCGCGAAGTACCTGGCCTCCCGGGAGCTGGAGAAGAAGGCCGAGAAGGAGGGGGGCGAGATCGCCGGGTGGCTGGCCGGGCGCCTGGGCAACCTGGCCGGGAACGCCCTGGAGCGCGCCGACACGCGGAGCTGGTCGCTCCTTCCGGACCGCGTCTCGGTGGCGCGCTTCACCCTCCCGCCGGGGGAGCACGCGGTCACGCTGGAGGTGATGGGGCCCGACGGCGCCGTGGCGCGGACGATCGACCTGGGCACGGTGACGCTGGCGCCGCGGGGGACGCTGGTGCTGAACCGCCGCGTCTGGGGCGACGAGGCGGGCGACGTGCGGCGGCTGGCGGCGCGCCCCTCGGAGCGGCTCCAGGCCCGCGCGCCGTAGGATCTTCCTTCCGAACCCGAGACAGGACGGGGAGCGATGAGGCGAATGGGGATGGTGGCCGTGGCCGCGCTGGCGGGGTGCTCGACGCTGACGCAGCGCCCCGGCCCGTACGAGGTGCGGGGGATCGCCGAGATCACCTCCTTCCAGTGCGCGCGGGAGCGGGTGTCGGCGCTGGGGTACAACGTCGTCTCGAACGACGGGCAGTCGTTCCGCGCCGAGCGGGTCTCCGAGGGGACGAGCTCGCGGGTGTACGGCTACCTCTCGGTGTCGATCTACCCCGACGCGGGGGGACGCGAGCTCTTCTCCGCCCGCGCCGAGCGCGTCGTCGACCCCCGCGACCCGCGGGTGGCCCCCGCGCCCGGGCCCGCCGGCCCGCCCGTCCTGGGCCCGCAGCCCCCGCGCGCGCCGCGCCCCGTCTACACCCGCGAGCGCGACCGCGTGACCCCCGGCGAGACCGCCGGCCACGCCCGCCAGCTCGTCCGCGCCTGCACCCGCGGCGAGGTCCCCGGCGGGGCGACGGCCTGAAACGGCGGAG
>DATACF010000369.1:0-7903 GCA_036259235.1 Longimicrobium sp.
GCGGGACCCGTGGCCGGGTCCCGCCCCTTCGCGTTTTCACGGCCGGGGAGACGGAGGGTCGGAACCGGCCCGCGGGGGTCGGATGTGACGCGGAGGGGCATGGGAAGGGTTAATCGCTACGAAATCCGTGCCCTTTGAGCCCGTAGGTAGAGGCCGGACAGCAGTTTGTCACACCCGCAGATGTTTGCCTCCGAGGGGCGGAAAGGGTTGCGCCGCAACAAAAATTGCTCCTCAAAGAGTGCACATATTCGGCTTTTGAGTTGTAAGGAATTTTCCTGTATGGCACCTCGCGTGCTTTGCGTCGGCGCCGCATCCCGGAGGTCGCGAAGCCGCCCGGATGGCAGGTCCGATGGCTTCGCGAAGCCGATCCGTCCGCCGCGCGCGAGGGGGGCGGAAGAGGCGGGATGCACCGCGGAGGCGCCGTTCGTCCGGCCGGCGAAAGGGGCTTTCCGACGTGGGTGAGAAGTCCGTTTGACCGCAGGAAAACCCAAGGGAGGTTCCAGATGAAGGACCGCAAGACCGGAGTCCTCGCGCGGCGCGCCGCCGCGCTCCTCGCCCTCGCCTCGCTGGCCGCGTGCGCCGACCTCGAGGCGGGCACCGACCCGCTGTCGCCCGAGGTCGGCGGCCCCAGCCTGGCGACGTCGCCGGGGTCGCCGAGCTACACCACCTCGACGGTGGGCGCGGTGAGCCGCCCCGGTACCGGGTACCTGGCGAACGCCGGGACGACGTGCACCCGCTACGTGTCGACCAGCGGGAGCGACGGCAACGCCGGGACGTCGTCGTCGGCGCCGTGGGCCACGGTGGCCAAGGCGCTGGCGACGGTCGACAACGGCGCGGTGGTGTGCGTGGCGCCGGGGACGTACTCGGCGCGCAAGGGCGAGACGGCGTTCAACGGCACCGAGACGCAGCCGATCGTCCTCCGCAAGACGCCGGGCGCCACGGGCGACGTGGTCCTCTCGGCCATCGCCGACGACCCGCCGATCGTGATCTCCAAGGACTACTGGATCGTGCAGGACATCGAGATCGACATGAACGACCGCCCCGACAACGGGCTCCGCGTCGACTCGGCCGCCAACTACGTCACCATCCGCCGGGTGGAGGTGCACAGCTCGGCGGCGGGGGCGGCGGTGTCGGTGCGCGGCAACGACGTCCTCATCGACGACGTCGAGATCCACGACAACTTCCGCGCGGACGGCCAGGACGACCACGGGATCGTGATCCGCGAGGCGGCGGCGCGCGTGACGGTTCGGAACAGCCGGCTGTGGGACAACGGCGGCGACGGGGTGCAGTGCGAGGACTACTCGGGCGGCGCCTACGAGCCGTACGACATCTGGCTGGAGGACAACCGGATCTGGACGTCGTCGGCGGCCCAGGGGCAGACGGAGAACGCCGTCGACATCAAGAACTGCCGGCGCGTCTCCATCCGCGGCACCGTCTCGCCCGCGGCGAACGCGTCGGACCGGGCGGGGAACAAGTTCTACGGCTTCCGGGCGCGCTCCAACGGCACCAGCGAGGGCGCGGCCATCGTCATCCACTACAGCGCCAACAGCGTCCTCGTCGAGAACACGCGGATCTGGGACAGCTGCACGGGGATCGCGGTGGGGCGCGGCGAGGACACGTCGCCGATCGTGCAGGACCTGTCGATCCGCCGCAACGTGATCTTCCGCCTGGTGTCGAACTCGGCCACCGGGTGCAAGGGCGACGGGATCCGGATCTCGCGCGCCGACCGGGTCGACATCTTCCACAACACGCTCGACTCCATCCCGCGCTCGGCCTTCCGCATCGGCGGCGACAACACGGTGAGCGACCCGATGGACGACGTCGACGTGTGGAACAACATCGTCCGCAAGGCCACGGTGTGGATGGACGTCAACCTGCCGAAGGTCAACGACTTCGCGTCGAACAACAACCTCTTCTGGAACAGCTCGACCGACCTGTCGAACTTCCGGCTGAACGGCACCGACATGTCGCGCTCGACGTGGAACGCCAACACCGGCGCGGACGGGAGCAGCATCGTGGCCGACCCGCTCTTCGTGGCCGACCCGCTGAACAACGACTACTACACGCAGTCCACCTCGCCCGCGCGCGACGTGGCCCGCGACAACACCAGCAGCCCGTACGGCGGCTCGGGCCCCGACATCGGGTTCCTCGAGACGTACTGACGGCGAGATCGCAGGAGAGATGAAGGACGGGGGCGCGGACTTCGGCCCGCGCCCCCGGTTTCGTTCGTGGAGCCGACGATCACATGGGATCGAGATTGTCATTCCGAGGGAGGAACGACCGGAGAATCCAGCCGGCGCGCCGCGAGGCCGGTCGGAGCGTTTGGAGACGGCGGATCGCGATGTGAGGATGGGCCCGGATCGCGAATCGAATGCCCCCGAACCGGTTGAAAACCGGGGCTGGAACGGCACGAAGTCCGCCTTCGCGGACTACAGGGCCGCCCCCCCCGCGCGCCCGACGCGATCGCGCATTCGGATGCATCCGAAACGGCGCCTCTCACAGGGGGCACAGGGGACACAGGGGGGTTCGGAAGCCCTATGCCGTCCCATACACGTCCGTATTTGCAGTGTTGCGCCACACGTACTCGCCATGTACGTTCGCAGACGACTCTCGGCGAACCGTCCTTGCAGCGAACCGTTCGGGACGCGACGAGAAGAGACTACCGTTCGTGCCGCATCGCACGCGGCGATCCCTCCCCACACAGGAGACCCTCATGAAGAAGCTCGTCCTGGACATGAACGCGCTGCGCGTCGAGCGATTCGAGGTGGAGCCGGAAGAGTCGGAGAAGGGGACGGTGGTCGCGAACGAGCTCACGTTTCGGACCTGCAACTGCACCGGCGACACGTGCTACCCGCAGTTCTCGTGTCATACGGGCAACCCCTGCAAGCCCTGCGTTTACTAGCGAATTCTCGGAACGGCGGATCGTCCTGGGCGGGCCCGGACCTCACCCTGAGGTTCGGGCCCGTCGCTGCTCCGCGAGGACCATGAGCGTCGAATCTCACGCGAAGAAGCGGAGGCAGCGGAGGAACCCCTCTGCTGCCTCTGCTTCTCTGCGTGAGACCCGGTTTTCGCCGGAGCCGACGGATCAGAAGGTCCAGTTGCCGGACACCGTGACGGCCGTGTAGCGGTACCCCTCGCCCGCGTCGGTCGGCGAGAGGCGCGAGAGGCCGGCGTTGGCGTAGGCCGCGCTGACGCCGACGCGGCGGCCGGGGCCGAAGAGGTAGCTGAGGCTCCCCGTGGCCCGGAGCGAGGTGGTGGGGTCGCCCTCCGCGCCGACCTGCTGGAGGCCGGGGGCCACCTCGGCGCCCACCGCCCACCGCCGCCACTCCTGGTTGTAGCGCCCCAGCGCCTCGCGGATGACGTAGAGGTCGGGGTCGAAGTAGCCGTCCTGGAGGTCGCGCGTGAAGCCGAAGGCCCGCGTCGCCGCCCCCACCGTGAAGTAGCGCGCCAGGCGCACCGTCGCCGCCAGGTTCGCCGCGGCGCGGTGGTTCACGCTGTTCGACGAGTCGCCGCGGAACTCCGCCCACCCGAGCCCCGCCGAGAAGACGACCCCCGCCCCCGCCGGCGACAGCTGCCCCGCGAGCGACACCTCGTCCATCTCCACGCCGTTCAGGATCAGGAGCGCCGTGTAGTCGAGCAACGAGCGCGCGTAGCTGAGCGTCGCCGTCGCGGAGTAGCGCGCGGGGGTGGAGACGGAGGCGCGCCAGGTCGGCTCCGTCTCGCCGCCGGGGCGGTCGGTCTCGCTGGCGCCCACGCCCGCGGTCAGGCTCCACCCGGGCTCCAGCTGCGTCCACAGGGTGAGCCCCGCCCCCCGCGCCGTCCGGTCCGCGACTCCCCCGGAATCCCGCCCCGCCACCCCCGCGTCGCGGTAGTACGCGTCTCCCCGCACCTCCACGCGCGCGGTCGGCCGCCACGCGGCGCCGGAGGTGGCGGTGGCGATGCGGTTGCCGTCCGAGTCGCTCTCGTAGGTGAAGCTCGGCGCCACCCGCGGCTCGGTGGGGAGGCGGGCCCACCGGAGCTCTTCCTGGGCGTCGCGGTCGGTGGGCGCGATCTGCACGGCGCGGCGGGCGGCCTCCAGCGCGGCCGCGTCCCTCCCCTGCCACCGCAGCGTCTGCGAGAGCCCCACCAGCGCCGCCGCGTCGTTCGGCTGCCGCTCCAGCACCTGGCGCCACCGCCGCTCCGCCTCGCGCAGCCGCCCGCCCCACGCCGCCGCGCGGGCCAGCCCCCGGAGCGCGTCGGGATCGTCGGGGTCGTTCGCCAGCACCCGCCGGTAGACCGCCTCCGCCGCGTCGAGCTCCGACGACCAGGCCAGCACCTGCGCCAGCCCGATCAGCGCCTCGCGGTCGTTCGGGTTGGCCCGCAGCAGCGAGTCGTACACCGCCCGCGCCGCCCCGAAGCGCGACGCCCAGCTCAGGACGCGCGCCCGCTCGTAGCCGATGGAGCGGTCCCCGGGCGTGATCTCCTGCACCCGCCCGTACGCCGCCAGCGCGTCGTCGTACCGCCCCGCCCAGGCCGAGAACTGGGCGCGCGCCTGGAGCGCCGGGAGGTACGCCGGGTCCGCCGCCAGGAGCGGATCGAGCGCGGCGGCGGCGGCCCCCGGATCGCCGCGCCAGGCCAGGACGCGGGCGCGGTCCACCACCGCCTCGCGGTTCTCCGGCGCCAGGCGCAGGAGGCGGTCGAAGAGCGCCAGGCTCTCGTCGTACCGCTCGGCGTACGCGCGGATCAGCGCCAGGCGGTGGAGCGCCCGCTGGTCGGAGGAGTCGGCCGCCAGCCGCGCCTCGTACAGCCGCTCCGCCGTCCCCAGGTTCCCCGCGCGCCACGCCTGGTCGGCCTCGTCCTGCGCCCGCGCGGGCGCCGCCCAGCCGGCGAGGAGGAGGAAGAGGATCGCGAGCCGTCTCATCGCCGCCCTCCCCGCATCACCGGCGGGTCGACGGTGCGGTAGACCTCGCGCATGGCGTCGTAGACCGGGCGCACCTTCTCGCGCCAGCGCGGCTCCTCCCAGGTGGGCCAGGTGTAGGTGGCCACGTCGCCCGCGCGGTCCGACGCGGGCCACTGCGTCCACGCGCCCCCGTTCCGCGCGGCGGCCACGATCCGGATCCCCTGCACCGTCTCGGTCCCGAAGTCGCCGGGGATCTGGCCGTTCGCCGGGTCCTGGAGGACGCGGCGCTCGCTGGGATCGGTGAAGTTCAGCATCATCCAGGGGATGCGCACCTCCATCACCCCCTCGCTCTCCAGCCGGTCCCACTGCCCGTCGGGGAGCTCGCCGCGCCAGAGGATCCCGCGGTCGTAGCCGAAGCCGGGGAACTCCGTCCCGTCGCGCCCGAAGCGGCGGCGGTTGGTGACGACGCGGAGCGAGTCGTACCGCCCGTCCTCGTTGGGGCGGGTGACGAACGGCCGATTGAAGCGCTGCTGGTAGCGCCCGTAGTAGAAGCCGGGAAGCGGGTCCTCGATCGGCGGCGGCGCCTGCACCGGGCCGGAGAGGGTGCGGTTGACGTCGATGGCGAAGGGGTTCGACGCCGGGTCCACCATCACCCGCGCCTCGTCCGCCGTGGCCCGGAGGACGAACTCCAGCCCCACGGGGAGGCGCTGCCCCACCTGCCCCGGCCAGCGGAAGTCGCCCGCCTGCGGGTTGAAGACGTCGAAGCCGACCAGGAGCTCGTCGGGAAGGCGGCGGTTGGGCGCCTCGTAGAAGAGCCAGAGGTACGCCTCGTCGGAGGCCGCGCGGAGACGGCCGCCGTCCGGCGTCTCGTAGAGCGCCGGGCGCTGGCGCCACGCCGCCACCCGCTCGCGGAGCGTCTCGCCGCGGACGACCTCGCCGGGGAGCATGGCGATCATCCCGTAGTGCTGCTCGGCGTCCCAGCGGTTGAGCCAGAGCCGGTTGCGCTCCAGGGGGATCTCGAACTCGATGACGATCCAGTTCTTCTTGAACCACTCGTCGATCCAGGCGAAGATCGCCCCCCCCGCCATCCCGGCCTCCGCGATCTCGCGCGTCAACCGGGCGTTGATCGCCGACATCTCGGCCTCGGTGTGGCCGCCGTGGTGCCACCCCTGCGGCTGGAGGTGCGCGCTCCCCAGGCTGGCCGGGACGCCGTACTCCGAGATCACCACCGGCATGTCGGGGTGATGGCGCTTCAGCTCCGTCAGGTACCCGAAGTAGTTCGACCGCCCCTCCGACGAGCGCGCCCGGTTGTAGCCGGGGTCGAGGACCATGAAGTCCGGGTAGTACGGATACGCGTGGTAGCTGGCGAAGTACCCCGCGGGGAAGGCCGCCGTGGGGCGCACCCGCGCCGCGTCGAGCCCGGTGGCGTCGTTGTCGTACTCCAGCGGGCGCCGGTCCACCCGCTCGCCCCGCGCGGTGCGGAGGGCGATCTCCTCGTCGACCGTCGTCTCGGTGGGGTGCGTCAGCGGGTCGAGCGTCGGCCAGTTGGTGTAGGCGACGGGGCGCTGGGCGCGGTACGCCTGCATCTCGTAGGCGATGATCTCCTCGCACGCCTTCCCCAGCCACTGGTCCATCGGCGTCCCGCCGCGCACGGTCAGGTATCTACCGTTCCACGCCGGGCGGTTGGGGCGCAGCTCGTTGTAGGCGACGACGGAGTACGGCTCCCACTCGCGCCCGATGATGTACGCCAGCACCCAGGGCGAGACGTCGGCCGTGTAGAAGCCGGAGGAGTGGCCGGGGCGCGGCGGGAGGTCGGCCCGCCCGTGGAGGAGGTCGACCACGCGCCGCATCTCGGCGAAGAACTCGCCCTCCCACTCCGCGCCCTCGAAGTCGTCGTCCTCGGGGAGCTCGGTCCAGACGCCGTGGACGATCCAGAGGAGATCCTGCGGGTGCGCCAGGTTCCACGCCCGCAGCGCCTTGTAGAAGTGCGGCGGGTGGATGGTGTAGACGCGCACCGTGTTGGCGCCCATCCCCACCATCTGCTCGATCCACCGCGCGTAGACCGCCGAGTCCGGGAACTCGCTGGGGTGCTTCCCCGGGAGGGCGGCGCCCAGGTTGACGCCCTTCATGTAGAACGGCTCCCACCCGCGCGGCGTCCTCACCTCGAAGCGGTCGCCCGCGGCGCGCGCCGGGTACACCGTTGTGTCCGGGAGGACGAGCGGCGGGCGGGCGGGCGGCGGGCCCACGCCTTCGGGGAGGCGGGCCAGGTAGTCGCGGGCGTCGGCGTTGCTGGGGTCGATCCGCTGCACGCGGGTGAAGGCGGAGCGCACCGTCGCCAGGTCGCCCGTCCGCCACGCGGCGAGGCCGAGGCCCACGAGCGCGTCGACCGTCTGCGGCGCGTCGGCGATCACCGCTTCGAACCAGCGGCGCGCCTCGGGGACCCTCCCCTCGCGCAGCTCCACGTACCCCAGCCCCGTGCGCGCGCCGACGGCCGACGGGCACCGCTGCCGCGCCGCCTCGAACTCCGTCCGCGCCCCCGCCATGTCGTTGGCGCGGTAGCGCGTCCACCCCGCGTCCGTGCGCGCGTTCGCCGCCTCCGGGCACCCCTGCGCGGCGGGCGCCACCGGAGGATTCGGCCGATCGGCAGGCCGCGCCGACGCCATCGTCGCCACGGCCGCGACCGTCGCGGCGGCGAGGCCGGCGGAGCGCGAGAACGACTTGAATCCGCTTGCGATGAACCGCATCAACACCTTTCCTTCATTCGATTTACCAACCGTCGTCTCATCCAACCTCGAATGCGATACGGGGACGGAATCGGGAGCGGATTCGTCGCTGGGGCGGGCTCCGCGGGGGCCCTCACCCGGCTCGCCTTAGGCTCGCCACCCTCTCCCGTTCCGGGGGGGACGTTTGGCCCGGCGCGTTTCCTCCACGACAGCGTCAGGACGGCCTCAGCGGGCGCGATGAATCGCGCGGCTACATCGCTCCGGCGTGACGAATCGCTCCGGCCCGCACCGAAGCTCTCCC
>DATACF010000370.1:0-1971 GCA_036259235.1 Longimicrobium sp.
CCCCGCGGCCGGCTTCCAGCCGGTGAGCGGGCTCCCCTGGTCGACGGTGCAGGCGTACCTCGGCGGCGTGAGCTTCGCCGAGGACTCGGCCGACACGGGCAACGTGAAGGTCTGCGAGGAATGCAACGCCTTCCGCGCCCGGGTGGTCTCGGAGAAGCGCAGCTACTGCCTCAAGGAGTCCGACCTCCAGGGAAGCCTTCGGCTGGTCGGGATGATGGTGGCCCTGGAGCCCCCCGTGGGGAAGCAGCCCAGCGGCTTCGGCCCGCAGAACAAGGGCGACGCGCTCTACCTCTTCGCCCGCGGCACCCAGGCCTACGTGATGTACCAGGCCCGCTCGCTCCCGAACCAGCCCGCGGGCGACACCAGCGTGGTCGTCCCCGCCTGGAGCTTCCACTTCTGCGCCGACGGCGGCCACGGCAACCGGAGCAAGGCCGCCGCCCGCTGGATCCCCGACACCGTCACCGAGATCACGGGCGACGCGGCCCAGGTGAAGGGGAAGGACGACGACGTGGTCGGCGGCGGCGGCGGGCAGCTCTCGTACGGGTGGATGGCGTGCGCCAACGGATGCTGCCAGTTCTACGGCCCGCCTCCCCAGCAGGACCTCGAGACGATCGACCCCCAGCCGAGCAAGGGGAACGACCCGCCCGTCCGGCCGGCGCGGCGGGCGGCCGACTGTCCGGTGTGAGGAAGGAAAGTCCCTTTCCCAGGAGAGCCCGGCCCCTCTCCTGGCCGACGGGGACCCGACCGGGCCGGGATGATGACACACCCTTACGATGATGGAGGTGCTAAAATGCGTATCGTGATCCGACCCGCGCGGCTTCTGGCCGCCCTGCTGGGGTGCGCCCTCGCCGCGTGCGCCGCGCCCCGGCGGACGGAGGGCCCCGCCGCCGCGCCGGAGGCGGCGCTCCGCTCGGCCGCGCCGCAGTCGTGCGCGGTCCTCCCGCCGGCGTTCAGCGACACGATCCTGGGCCCGTGGCCGGCGTTCGAGAAGTGGGTGGCCGCGAGGGCCTCGTTCGCGGAGGGGAGCACCGCCACGGCGCTCGTCCCCCTCTGCAGGGACTGCGTGGCGGTCACCACCGAGATCGTCTCGGAGACGCGCACCCCCTGCGCCACCCGCGAGAACCTGACGGGGAACCACCGCCTCCTGGGGATGCTGCGGGTGAAGGACGGCGGGGCGTGGAACCGCGAGAACCCCTCGGCGGGCGACTCGCTCTACCTCTTCGCCGACGACGCGGGGAGCACGATCGTCGTCTACCGGAACGGCGCGCTGACCGCGACCCTTCCCCGCGACGACTGGCACTTCTACTACTGCCAGCACGGCGAGCACACCGTCCCCCGCGCCGAGTGGCGCGACCGCGAGGTGGCGGGGATCCGGCGGAGCGCCGCCGACTTCGACGACGACGACGGGAGCGGCGGCCAGCTTTCGTACGGGTGGATGGCGTGCGCCAACGGGTGCTGCCAGTTCTACGGCCCCCCGCCGTCCAGCGCGCGGATGATCCCCCCTGACCCCCAGGTCCTCCGCGGCCGCGACTTCTACGTCCGCCTCGGCGTCGACTGCGACGTCGTCAGCGGCGGCGGCCACTGAGCTGAGGAAGCGAGGGGCCGCCGGGGCGGTGTGGACGACAGGCGGGGGCGCGCGCTCCGGCATCGCCGGCCCTCACCCCCCGGCCCCCTTCTCCCGACCCCTGGGAGAGGGGCACTGGCGGCTCGTCGCGTGAGGCCGGGGGAGGGGGGTCGCGGCGGCCGAGGAATGCGACGCAGGCCCGTCGAACCGGATCGAAGTCCGGTGTTTCCGCGCGGTTGCGTGAGGGATGCGGGCCCGAAGGGCGAAGACCCTGGCGGGGGGAATGCGCAGGAGAAGGCGATCCGAGACGGAGCGGCGGAGTGCGGGGAGTCCGCCAGGGGCTTCGCGCCGTTGGAAACGGTAGTATCGTTTCCTACGGCGCCCGCAGCCCGGCCCGGAGCGCAGCG
>DATACF010000371.1:0-2497 GCA_036259235.1 Longimicrobium sp.
GCCCCGCCGCCCCCCCCCCCCCCCCCCCCCCGCCGCCTCCTTCGCCGGGCGGTCATTTTTCTCTCCCTATTTTTCTTCGTCTTTCTTCCTTCTTGTTCGAATCGCGGCCCGTTGGGGGTGCAACGGGGCTTGTGGCAAGGACTTGGAAGCGGGCAGGTGGCTCGTTTTTTGCCTTTCGTCCCGCCCTCCGCGCGAGTGCGGACCTGGCGTGGGCACCCCCAGCGTGAGACGAGGACCGTGGCTTCCGCGGATATGAAGGGCACCATCCTGGTCGTGGACGACAACCGGGACAACATCGAGATCCTGCGCGCCTTCCTGGAGTCGCGCGGGTACGTGGTGGCGGAGGCGCCGGACGGGCAGACGGCGCTGGCCCGCATGGAGCAGGTGCGCCCGGCGCTGGTCCTCCTCGACGTGATGATGCCGGGGATGGACGGGTGGCAGGTCTGCCGCACCATCAAGAACCACCCCGACTTCGGCGGGCGGACCAAGGTGGTGATGGTGACCGCCAAGGGGGCCTTCGAGGACAAGTTCGAGGGGCTCCGCTCCGGCGCCGACGACTACGTGGTCAAGCCCGTGGACTTCAAGGACCTCCTCGAGAAGGTCGAGCGCAACCTGGCGGCGAGGGGCGGCGTGGCGTGAGGATCGTCGGCTTCCTGCGCGACGCAGCGCTCAAGGAGACGCTCTCGGCGGCGGCCGCGGCCCTGGGCGCGGAGCTCACCGTTCTCGACGCCGGCCCCCCGGGGACGGCGGCCGACGCGCTGGGCCTCGCCGCCGCGCTGCGCACCCACCCCGACGCCCTCGTCTTCGAGCACCGCCACGACCTCCTGGCCCGGGCGCGCGAGGAGACGCGCGCCCGCGGGATCTGCCTCCTGGCCGTCTGCGCCGGCGAGGCCGAGGTCAAGGCGGCGGTCCGCGCCGGGGTCGACCAGTGGGTCCTGGCCCCGGTCTCCGAGGCGGAGCTCTCGGCCCGCCTCTGGTCGGTCGCGGCCGACAAGGCCGCCGCCGACGCGGTGGCGCGCCCCGCCGTCGAGGTCGCCGAGCACCTCCGCTACGAGGAGCTGCTCTACGACCGCTTCACCGGCTTCCCCACTCTTCCCGTGATGCTGGAGCGGGGGCGCGAGATGCTGGAGCGGCGGGGGCGGATGACGGTGCTCTACATCGAGTTCGTCCGCTACAGCAAGCTCGAGGAGATCTACGGCTGGGAGAAGCTCGACGAGGTGCTGCAGACCACCGCCGCGGCCGTGCGCGAGTTCTACGACCGGCGCCGCGGCGGACCGGAGAGCATCCAGATGGTGTCGCACACCGGCGACGACGACTTCATCTTCTTCACCGACCTCCCCGAGGGGATCGAGCAGGCCGAGCGGCACATCAACGAGATGGCCACCGCCCTGGAGTCGCACGTCCGGACGCGGCTGGAGACCGACCACGGCGAGGACGTGGCCGGCCTCTTCGAGATCTACGTCGGCTCGGCCACCCTCTTCCGCAACCCCAAGATCCGCCCCGAGCGGCTGATCTACCGCGGGATCCGCGAGGCGTCGTCGGCCGCGCGGGGGGTGGAGAGCCGCGAGCGGAGCCGGAAGGTGGCCGACCTCAAGACGACGCTGCGCGAGGAGGGCGTCTACATCGTCTACCACCCGATCGTCGTCACCGAGACGCGCGAGATCTACGGCTACGAGGCGCTGGCGCGCGGGTCGATGCGGGCGCTCCGCTCGCCGGAGGTGCTGTTCGGGGTGGCGGAGGAGGCGAACCTGCTGTGGGAGCTCTCGCGCCTCTGCCGGAAGAAGGCCATCGAGGGGATTCCCGAGCACCTCGGGCCGGGGCAGCTGTTGTTCCTCAACATCGACCCGCACGACTTCCGCGACCCCACCTTCCGCTACCTCGACGTCGACGAGCTGGGGGGGGTCGAGAACCCCGAGCGGATCGTGCTGGAGATCACGGAGCGGACCGCCATCACCGACTATCCGAAGTTCCAGGGGTACCTGCGGGAGTTCCGGGAGCGGGGGTTCCGCTTCGCGGTCGACGACGCGGGGAGCGGGTACGCGGGGCTGGGGAGCATCGCGAACCTGGAGCCGGACTTCATCAAGCTCGACATCTCCCTGATCTCGGGGATCGACGCCAACTTCATGAAGCAGAACCTCGTCGAGACGATGGTCAGCTTCGCGAACGACCACGGGATCAAGGTGATCGCCGAGGGGGTGGAGCGCGAGGAGGAGTACGAGACCGTGAAGCGGCTGGGGGTGCACCTCACGCAGGGGTTCCTCTTCCACACGCCGCAGCGGCACGCGGTGCAGGTCACGGGGAGCGAGCAGCGCTGATTCTCGTCTTCTTCTTCGTGGAAGACGGTCGAGCCCGCTGGAGCGTAGCGCTCCGGCGGGCTCTGTCGTTGGGCGGGTCGTGCTCGGAAGGGGCGGATGCGGGACCGCTCCGGAGCCACGCGCGCCGCCGGTCGATCGCGCATTCCTCGGTCTCCTCGCGGCGGCGCGCGTGTCTCCTCCGC
>DATACF010000372.1:0-2692 GCA_036259235.1 Longimicrobium sp.
CTGGCGGCGCTCATCCCGCGCGCCGTCGCCTCGGCGCGGAGGACCATGGCCTGGCGGACCTCGTCGTTGACGGCCAGCGTGCGCCAGATCTGGATGGTGTCGGCGTTGGCGAGGAAGGCGACGACGAAGCCGATGACGACCAGCGCGATCTGCGTGTAGCGCTTGTACGTCCCCGAGACGCGGTCCATGGTGTTGTTGAACCACACCTCCACGCTGTCGTGCAGCTTCTGGAGCTCGTTCTCGACCCCCGACACCGCGCCCACCAGCTTCTGCCGCACGTCGGCGGGGACGGCGTAGCTCGACAGGAGCGCGCCCACCTCCGGGCTCAGCAGCAGCTCGGAGACGTCGGCGCCCGAGGTGTTGCGGAGCGCCTCGAACGCCTGCTTGAGCCCGTCGGGCGTCGGCACCGGCCCCGCGGCGGGCGCGGGCGGATTCGGCGGGCCCGGCTGCGCGGGCTGGGCGGGCCCACGCGGCTGGCGAAGCCCCTCGCTGCGGGTGTAGTCGGTGACGTCGAGGAGCGCCAGCGCGAAGTTGCGCGCGGGGATGTACGACGGGCGGCGGCGGTTGCGCACCTCGCGGTCGGCGATGAAGCGGGCCAGGCGGTAGAAGGGCCGGAGCGGGCGCCACCGTCCGCCCCACGCCTTCAGCTTCTCCTCCCAGTCCAGCACCCTGTCGCGGTCGGGATACAGGCTCGAGATCAGCGGGTGCCGGTAGAAGGCCGCCTTGAGCGCCTCGTCGTGCTCGCCCAGGAGCTGGTCGATGCCGCGGACCAGCTCCTTGCCGCGCTTGTCGAGCATGGTGGCGATGTACTCGTTGATCGCCGTGCACAGCAGGCTCAGGAGGAGGTAGACGAGGCTGAGGCCGATGAAGATCTCGAGGATTTCCATGGAAGGCGGGCGGGTGTGGGCGGAAGGGACCGGCGGGGACGCGGGACGGCGCGGCGGCGGGCGCGTGGGACGGGTCCGCCCGACGTCAATCTCGCGCCTGGACGTGCCGGAGCAAGGGTCCCGTCGCGCGCGGGCGGGCGGGCCGCCAGATTGGATGGACGAGCCGCATCGATTTCACAGGGCGCCGGGGGACGGAAGACGCATGGGGACGGAGAAGACGGAGGTGCTGCGGCGGACGGAGGCGTTCGTCCGCGGGCGGATGGAGGGCGAGGGGACGGGGCACGACTGGTGGCACGTGCACCGGGTGCGGCGGACGGCGCTGCGCCTGGCGCGCGAGGAAGGCGCCGACCCCTACGTGACGGAGCTCGCCGCCCTCCTCCACGACGTGTGGGACCACAAGTTCCACGACGGCGACGCCCCCGCCGAGGCCCGCGCCTGGCTGGAGAGCGTCGGGGCCGACGAGGCGGCGACGGCCCACGTGGCCGACATCCTCGCCCGCCTCTCCTTCAAGGGCGCGGGCGTCGCCACGCCGATGGCGAGCGTGGAGGGCGCCGTGGTGCAGGACGCCGACCGGCTCGACGCGCTGGGCGCCATCGGGATCGCGCGGACCTTCGCGTACGGGGGGAGCCGGGGGCGGCCGCTCCACGAGCCCGGCGTGGCCCCCGAGGCGCACGACTCGTTCGAGGCGTACCGCGCCAGCCGCGGCCCAAGCCTCAACCACTTCCACGAGAAGCTCTTCCTCCTGCGCGACCGGATGAACACGGCCGCCGCCCGCCGCGTCGCCGGGGCGCGGCACGCGTACATGGAGGGGTTCGTGGCGCGCTTCCTGGCCGAGTGGGAGGGCGAGGACGCCGCGCCGGGCGGGGAGGCGTAACGATGGAAACGGTGTCTCTGGGCGGCGGCGTGCACGTCCTGCGCGGCGCGGTGAACTCGGGGCTGGTGGAGACGGAGCGCGGGCTCCTGGCCGTCGACACGGGGCTCGACCGCGGCGCCGCCAACCGCATCCTCCGCGCGGCCGAGGCGCTGGGGCGTCCGGTGGTCGCCATCCTCAACACCCACGCCCACGCCGACCACCACGGCGGGAACGCGCAGCTGGTGCGGAAGCTCGGCATCCCGGTGTACGCCCCGGCGGTGGAGGAGGCGGTGATCCGCGAGCCGCGGTACGAGGGCGTCTACCTCTTCGGCGGCGCCGAGCCGGTGACGGCGCTCACGGCCAAGTTCCTCCTCGCCGAGCCGTCGCCGGTGGACCACGTGGTGCGCCCGGGCGAGACGGTGACGGTCGACGGGCGGGCGCTGGAGATCGTGGACGTGGCGGGGCACTCCCTGGCGCAGGTGGGGGTGCGCGCGGGGAGCGTCTTCTTCGCGGCCGACGCCTTCTTCGGCGAGGAGGCGCTGGCGAAGCACGGGGTGCCGTACCTGGTGGACGCCGCGCGGATGCGCCGCTCGCTCGACGTGGTGGCGGGCGTCGCGGCCGACTGGTACGTCCCCGGCCACGGCGAGCCGCTGGCCGACCCGCGCGCCGCCCTGGACGCCAACGCGGCGGTCCTCGACCGCGCCTTCGCGTGGCTGGTGGAGCGGCTGCGGAACGGCGCGGCGGGGACGGAGGAGCTGCTGATCGGGCTGGCGGAGGCGTTCGGGATGCGGCTGGACGGCCCGGCGGCGTACGTGCTGAACCGGGCGGCGCTCCTGGGGTTCCTGTCGTCGCTGGAGCGCGCGGGGGAGGCGCGGGTGGCGATCGAGGGCGGGCGGTGGCTCTGGGATGCGGCGGGGTGAGGGGGGGACGAGGGATCTGGTGCGCGGCGCGG
>DATACF010000373.1:0-1832 GCA_036259235.1 Longimicrobium sp.
GCCGCGGGGGTCAGACCCCCGCGGCCGCGCTGCCGCTCAGGGACCGCAGGAGGTCGGCGGCGAGCCCGGCGGCGTCGGCCTCGTCCATGGTGCCGGCCGGGGCGGTCTCCACCGCGCGCCGCCGCGACACCGAGTCGAGGACGGTGTCGGTCTCCAGGACGACGCGGTTCTCCTCGCGCCGCTGGGCGATGTCGCGGGCGGCCTGGGCGGCCTTCTCGGCGCGGACCCAGTCCTTGAGCGACCCCGCGCCGCGGGCGAGGTCGAGGAGCCCCTGGGCCGCGCCCGGCTTCTTGTGCCAGTCGCCCGCCTGGTTCCACACCTCGTCCCACGCCCGGTCGAAGACCTCGCGGTTCCCGACGCCGCCGGCCGCGCGGCCGATGTCGCCGTGGGCGAGGATCAGGTCGGAGGAGCGGCTGATGTGGGGGAGGATGGCCTGGAAGACGGCCAGCGCGTGCGAGAAGCGCCCCTGCGTCATCCAGAAGTAGCCGATGTCGTGCGCCAGCGCGGGGAGGCGCGGGTGCGTGCTCCCGTAGGCGCGGAAGGCGGCGCGGGCGAACTCCTGGGCCTCGGCGGCGTTGCCGGAGTTGACGGCGATGCCGAAGAGGTCGTGGAGGGCGCGCGCCTGGATCTCGCGGAGGCCGTGGCGGCGCGCGGCCCGGAGGGCGCGGATCAGGAAGCGGCGGGCGGCGGGGAAGTTGCCGCGCTGGATGTAGAGGTTGCCGAGCCCCAGGAAGGCCTCGGCGTACGAGGCCCAGTCCTTGGCCTGGCGCCCCAGTCCGATGACGCGGCGGAACCAGCTCTCGGCGCGGGCGTTCTCGGCCTTGCGGCGGGCCAGGCGCCCCACCTTGTAGCCGGCGGCGGCGTTGGTGGGGGCGGCCAGCGCCCCGGCCTGCGCGAAGGCGATGGCGGTCGCCAGGAGGTCGCGGTCCTCGGCCCACTGCGAGATCTCGCGGCAGGCGGTGAGGATCTCGGCCTCCGTCGTCTCGGCGGGGGCGCGGCAGATCCCGGCCAGGGCGCGGAGCGGCGCGTCGATGGCGGCGTCGACGCCGGCGGCCTCGAGCTCGCGGAGGCGCCGCTCGTGGGCGCCGGCCGCGAAGAGGTTCGTCCGCTCCTCGGGCTCGCGGGTGCCGGACCAGAGGGTGACGTCTCGCATGGTCTGCCAGAGCACCACGCCGACGGCGCCCGGGACCTCTTCCAGCATCTCCGTCCCTTCCAGCGTCTCGTTGCCGTGCACGAGGGCGGGGGGGACGTGCCAGCGCCAGCGGCGGCGGGGCTTCCGCTGGGGGGAACCCGTGGGGGATGCGGTCATGGTCAGGCTCCGGATGTGGTGAGGCTGCGTTGCGCGTAAGGCACGGCCCCTCGCCCGCCGGGCGGACTTCCGCCCGGTGCCGGAGGTCTCCGGGGCGCAAAAAGTTGCCCCGTACGCCTCCGGCGCAAAACGAGCGTCACCGGTCCAGCCCCTGGGTGCGTGTTACGCGTATGCCCAAATAATGTGCATCCAGGCTCCATTAGGCCAGAGGCTTGTTCAAACTAGACACACCCCGTGGGTGGGGACCGGGTCTGCGAAGTGCGTGAGTGCGTGGGCGCGTGAGTGCGTAAGTGAGGCGTTGCAAAAACCTTACGCCGCGTCCCAGCCCTCCCGGCGCGCCTCCGGCGGCCGCCCGGAGGGGAGCGCGCCTTCCGCCAGGTAGCCCGAACGGACCGATATGTTTTCCGACGCGGCGCGCAAATTGTCCGGTCTCCTCCCCTCCGTCGTCCGCTCGCCGCACTCACGCACTCACGCACTCACGCACTCACGCACTCACGCACTTCCCCCCCGCATGGCACCTGAA
>DATACF010000374.1:0-5764 GCA_036259235.1 Longimicrobium sp.
CGTGCGGGCGCGCCTGGATACCTTCCATCTGCACCGTCTGGGTGTTGGAGACTGAGTCGAGCTTCTTGGCGGAAGATCTGCTCAATCTACAACTTCCAGGCGGTGTTTGCTTTGTTTACCGCAGGATTCGGGTTCAACCGCATGGCTGGATGCGGAGGAAACGCCCCGTACTCCTGGTCACCGGACGATGGGCTGCGTGGCGGGTGGCGGAGATCCGCGCCGTGTCGTTGGATCGTGCGCCGCACTCCTCGATCACCGGGCGTCGGCCGGCGCTCGCGTCTTCCCGGCTCCGTGGTGCCGAGGGCGGACCCCGCAGCGCTTCGACCGTCCTCCCGGCGCGCGGGCTGGATTTCTCGCTCGTTCCTCGCTCGGAACGACACGACGGGCGAGCGCGCGCAGGCGACGGTCCGCCGTTACTCAGGACTCGGGACTCAGGACTCAGGACTTCTTCTGAATCCGCCCCAACCCCATCGCATACAGCACGTTACGAGAGCCTTGAGCCCCCGTTGCGGCGATGGTACATTGCGGAGTAGACGCCGGTGACGATCCCCGCACCAGGGAGCCGCATGATCCCCCCGCTTCCGGACGCGCGTCCGCCCACCTTCCGGACCACCGTCCACGGCACCGTCTTCGGCAGCCGCGCGGCGCACCTGGCCGAGGTGGAGCAGGGCGACCGGCTCCTCCTCATCCCCGACCCCCCGTTCGAGGAGGACCCGGCCGTGTGGGTGCACCTCGCCGGCGGCGACCCGCTGGGGCACCTCCCGCCCGAGATCAACCAGTGGCTCGCCCCCTGGCTCCTCCGCGGCGGCGCCGCCACCGCCCGGGCGCTCCGCGTCCACGGCGCCGAGGTCCCCAGCTGGAAGCGCCTCCTGATCGAGGTCCGCTGCGTGCAGGCAGACGCGGCATAGAGCATGCGGCGCTGAAAAACGGGGCCCGCCTCCCGCCCATCATGGGGCCAACGAGCCCGGCAGTCGGATGGGAGCGGGGTGCGGACACCGCGACTTCGCGAGCGGCGAGGCGGGCCCCTTTCATCCCCGACGACTCCTCCCGGCGGCGCGACGTCCGCCGGGCGTTTCCGCGGCTCCCGCGCGTGCCGGTGCGGGGGCCGCGCGTCCGTCCCAACCCCTTGAGCGAGCGCCCCGTGGGAATCCTCGACCGCGTCCGCCCCCGCCGTCCTCCGCGCGCGCAGATCCCGCGGCGGATGGCGATGGCCATGGTCGCCCTCCCCGGGCCCGCCCTCCCCGGCGCCGATGCCGTCCTGGGCGCGCTCACCGCCGGCTGGGACGACCTCCCCGCCATGGGCGACGTCGAGGACGGCGGCGCCATGGTGGGGCTGCGCGTCCACGCCGGGAAGGCGGGGTGGATCACCGTCCCCGGGCCCATCCCCTGGAGCGAGCTGGAGGGCCCCTGCCGCGCCGCCTGGCACTGGCCCGACGCCGAGGCCGCCCTCCGCGGCCACGCCGCCCACGCCGTCGTCCACGCCGGGAGCAACGACCTCGGCGGCGTCGAGCTCGCCCTCCTGGTCACCAAGCTCGCCGCCACGCTGGCGCGGCTGGGGTCGGCGTCGGGCGTCTACTGGGGGAGCGCGGGGGTCGTCCACGCTCCCGCCGCCTTCGTCGAGCAGGCCAAGGGGGCCACGCGCGACGCGCTCCCCGTCCCGCTCTGGATCGGCTTCCACCCGGTGCGGGGCGACGACGGCGCCGTCACCGTCTACACCACGGGGATGGACGCCTTCGGCGAGATGGACGTCGAGGCCACCTCCCGCGGCCGCCGCCCCTCCGAGCTCGTGGGCCTCGTCGCCGACTTCGTCCACCTCCTCCTCGCCACCGGCGCCCCCTTCGGCGACGGCGACACCCTCGGCGCCGCGGGCGACGAGCGGATCGAGGTCCGCCACGACGCCTCCCGCCGCGACGGCGCCCCCATCTACGCGTTCACCTGCTGAGCGCGTCCGGCTCTTCGGACGGTCTTCCCTCGTCAGATGCTCCGGACCGGGAGCGCCACCACGTCGTCGACCTGCATCGTCTCGGCGACGTGGAAGGGCTCGCCGTAGGCCGTGCGGATCAGCGAGCCGTAGCGGGCGGCGTGCATCCGCACCTGGTCGTAGAGCGGGCGGTCGCCGCCGGGGAAGACCTCGCCGCCCCACGTCTTCCCGTCGAACTGCGAGGCGTAGCAGCGCACCGCCTCCATCTTGGTCTCGATGAAGCCGGTGATGTCGACCACGAAGCTCGGCTTCACCGCGTCCTCGCGGTAGGTGAGGGCGTAGAGGAGCTTGTGCGGGCGGTGGGGGTCGCCGGGGGCGTCGAACTTCGCCAGGCCGGCGAGGAAGCAGGCGTCGTAGGCGAGCTGGCTGGCCACGCGGTGGTCCGGGTGGCGGCCTGCCGTGTAGGGGAGGATGACGACGCGCGGGCGGAAGGCGCGGACGAAGCCGGCGACGAGCGAGCGGGTCTCGGGGGTGTTCACCAGGCCGGCGTCGGGGAGTCCCGCGTTCCGCCGTGCCGTGACGCCGAGGACCTTCGCGGCGGCGTCGGCTTCTTCGCCGCGCAAGGGGGCGCTCCCGTCGGTGCCGCGCTCGCCCATGGTCAGGTCGAGGATCCCGGTGCGGTAGCCGAGCGAGGCCATCCGCGCCATCGTTCCCCCCACCAGCAGCTCCACGTCGTCGCGGTGCGCGGCGATCGCCAGCAGGTCCACCGGCGGGGCGAGCTCGTTCGTCGTCGTCGTCGTATCGGTCACGGGTGATCCGTCTGGTTCCGTGGTGATGGGCGTGGGGGAGAGGGGGGCGCGTTCCCTCGGCTTCGGTGCCGCTCCGGAGCCCGCCGGACGATACCCCTGTCCGGCGGTCTCCTCCGCGGGGGCGGTGAGCCCCACGATACCCCTGTGGGTCTCCCCGCCCGCGGAGGGAGCCTCGCCGGAAACCCCACCCGGCGAGTCTCCCTCCGCCCAGCTTTTGGGGGACCAACCGCTCCCTCCGCTTCCGTCCGCGCGCCGCCGCCCCTTTCGCGCCCCGCGCCCCGTTTCCGCACAATCCAATGTAGTCGCGCGATTCATCGCGCCCGCCGCGCTCTCCCCCATGCGGTCGTCCGCCTCCCGCGGCGGCCCAAACGTCCCGGCGCGGGAGAGGGTGGCGAGCCTGAAGCGAGCCGGGTGAGGGCCCCCCACGGGCCCCCGCCGCGCGCGCAAAATGCCGGGCCCCCGCCCCCCGCGCAACCAAGTCGCGCGGCGGGGCAGGGGCCCGCATCCTCCATCCTCCCGTGCTGCGAAAGCGCACTCACGCACTCACGCACTTTCGCACTTCACTCGTACCGCAGCGCCTCCACCGGGTCCAGCCGCGCCGCCTTGTACGCGGGGTAGAGGCCGAAGATGATCCCGGTGAACGCCGCGATGCCCAGCGCGGACACCACCGAGGTGAGCGGCACCGACGCCGGGACCGGCGTCAGGGTGGAGAGGAGGAGCGCGCCGCCGGCGCCCATCAGGAGGCCCACGACGCCGCCGATGAAGGTCACCGTCGTGGCCTCCACCAGGAACTGCCAGAGGATCTCGCCGCGGCGGGCCCCCAGCGCCTTCCGCACCCCGATCTCGCGGGTGCGCTCGGTCACCGAGATCAGCATGATCCCCACCACGCCCACCCCGCCCACCATCAGGCCGATCGACGAGAGCACCGTCATCACCAGCCGGATGGCGCCGGTGATGTTCCCGATCAGCTCGGCGAACGCCTCCTGCCGCACCAGCGCGAAGTTGTTCTCGGCGCCGGGCTTGAGCCGCCGGAGCGTCCGCATGGCCATCGTCACCTCGTCCATCGTCTGCGCCTGCGTGTACCCGGGCGCGGGGACGATCCAGAGCTCCATCCAGTCGTCCTGGACGTCGAGGTACTTCAGCGCCGAGGTCGCCGGGACGTAGGCCCAGATCGGCTTCCCGCCCTCGAAGAGGTTCGGCTTCGGCGCGTAGACCCCCACCACCCGGAACGCCTGCCCCCGGATGCGGAGCTGCCGCCCCACCGCCGGGGCGCCGCCGAAGGCCTGCTTCGCCAGCGCCTCCGAGAGCACCGCCACGGGCGCCGAGCGCTCCATGTCGGAGGGGAGGAAGTTCCGCCCCTCCACGAAGTCGCCCAGCGTGTAGCTCGGCCACATCTCGCCCAGCCCCACCACCTGCACCCCGGTGAGGTCCTTCGACCCCGCCTTCATGTCGGCCTGGCCCCCCACCGCGGGGGTCACGGCGCGCACGCTGGGGAGCTCGGCCAGCACCTTCCCCTCGGCCAGCGACACCTTGGGCTTCCCCTCCCACGGGGCGCGGCCGGGCCCGCTGATCCGGATCTGCGTCTGGTCGAAGCGCGTGACCACGAAGTTCTCGGGGCCGATGGCCTGGAGGTCGCGGTTGATCCCGTTCTCGACCCCCGTCATGATCGCCCCCATCCCCGTCACCGTCGCCACCCCGATCGCGATCCCCAGGATCGTCAGGAAGGCGCGCACCTTGTCGGCCCGCAGCGCCTCGACGGCGATCTGGATCCCCTCGCGGGTCGCCTGGAAGTTCATCGTCTCCCCTCCCTATTCCGAGCGCAGGGCGACGATGGGGTCGAGGCGCGAGGCTCGGTACGCGGGGTACACCCCGGCGCCGACGCCTACGCCCACCCCCAGGAGCACCGCCAGCCCGATCGACCACGGCGCCACCGCCGCCGGCATCGGGGTGGTCGCCTGCACCACCCCGGCCAGCCCGATCCCCAGCCCGATCCCCAGGAGCGCGCCCAGCCCCGAGAGCGTGGACGACTCCACCAGGAACTGGAGGAGGATGTCGGCCCGGCGGGCCCCCAGCGACTTGCGCACCCCGATCTCGCGGGTCCGCTCGCTCACCGAGACCAGCATGATGTTCATGATCACCACCGCGCCCACCACCAGCGAGATCCCCACCAGCCCGGGGAGCGCCACCAGCATGATGGTGCGGAAGCGGTTCCAGAAGCCCAGCGACTCCTCGGCGGTCTCCAGCTCGAAGTTGCTGGGCTCGCCCGGCCGCAGCTGCCGGCGGATCCGCATCCACGCCTCGATCTCGCCCTTGGCCGCGGCCATCCGGGTCTCGTCCTGCACCTTGTACGTCAGCTCGTCGACGTACCCCTTGCGGCCGTTGTTCACGAAGCCGTTCAGCGGCGAGCGGATCGGGGCGATCGCCACGTTGTCGAGCGACATCCCGAAGAGCCGCCCCTGCTTCTCCAGCACCCCGATCACCCGGTACGGGAAGCCCTGGATGCGGATCTCCTGGCCCAACGGGCTCCGCCCCTCGAAGAGGGTGGTCGCCACGTCCTGGCCGATCACCGCCACGGGGAGGCCGCGGTCGGCCTCCTGGCGGGTGAAGGGGCGCCCCTCGTCCAGGACCATCTCGCGGACCTGGAAGTACGAGGCGCTGGCCCCGGTCACCATCACGTTCTCGACCTCGCGCCCGCGGGGGCCCTCGGCCTTGGTGATCTCGGTGGCCGAGATCGCCACCGTCCCCGGCGTCTCCATCCGCCCCTCCAGGTACTCGGCGTCCTGGAAGGAGATGCGCGGCCGCCGCGCCCACTCGCGCCACTGCGCCTCGTTCCCGTCGGTGACCACCGAGGGGCGGCGCCGGAGCGTCACCGTGTTGACCCCGTAGATGGCCCCCTTGAACTCCTTCTCGACGTAGGAGTCCATCCCCTCGATCAGGGTGATGACGGCGATCAGGAAGGTGACGCCCACCACCGTGCCGAGGACGGTGAAGAAGCCGCGGAGCTTGTGGCCGCGGATGGCGTCGAAGGCCATCC
>DATACF010000375.1:0-2339 GCA_036259235.1 Longimicrobium sp.
GCGGGCTTCGGGGCCGGCTTCTCGCCGCGCTCGGACGCGGGGGCGAGCGGGGCCAGGCGCCGCGCGCGGCGGGCCAGCTCCCACACGTCCAGGAGCGTACCCCACGGACGGAAGCGGGTGCCACGCTCGCGCCGGGTGTAGCGCATCTGGACCTCGGCGTCCTCGGCGCGGCGCGCGTGCGGGGCGACGGCCATGAGGAGCTCGGCGTTGGCGGCCCACCCGGAGCGGGTGAGGAGCGGCTTGCCGTCGCGGTCCTGGAGCGCCCGCTTGAGCACCGCCACCCGGTACGCCCGGAACCCCGAGAAGGGGTCGCGGACCTCCCTGGGGAGCGGCGCGCGGGAGAGGAGCCAGGGGAGCCCCCGGCGCGTCCAGCGGTGCGCCCGCGTCAGCTCGCCCTCGGTGCCGACCACCGTGGCGCCCACCACGTCGGCGCCCCCCTCGACCTTCTTCAGGAGGCCGGGGATGTCGTCGGGGCTCTCGGTGAAGTCGGCCTGGAGGGTCACCAGGACGTCGCGCTTGGGGTGCGACGAGCGGTGGACGGCCTCGCGGATCAGCTTCTCGAGGGCGGCGGCGTACCCTTGCGTCCGCTCGTGGCGGATGACCGTCAGCGGGAGGACGCGGGCGTAGGGGGCCAGGACCTCGGGGGTCTCGTCGGTCGACCCGTCGTCGCACACCAGGATCTGGTAGTCGCGCGGGAACTGGTCCATCACCTGGCGGATGCGCCACAGCAGCACGCCGACCGTGCGCGCCTCGTTGAGCGCGGGGATGCAGATGTAGATCAACGCGTGCTCCTCAAGCCGTTTGGCCCCCCTCCGCGGGGGAGCCGCCATTACCCTGCTGCTCCCCGGCGGGTTCCGCCGGGGGGCTCGTCTTCCACCGCCGGTGGAACCAGAAATACTGCTCGGGGGCGCGCCGGATCTGCCCCTCCAGCCGGGCCGCCAGCGCGGCGGTGAGCGCCCGCACGTCGGCCTCCAGGTCGCCCGTGCGCTCGACGGGGACGCGCTCGCCCGAGACCTGGTAGCGCACGCCGGGGCCGGGGAGGCGCCGGGCCACGCAGGCGAAGACGGGCGCGTTCAGCTTGAGCGCGAAGAGCGCGGGCCCGCGGTGGGTCGACGCCGGCCGCCCGAAGAAGGGGACGAAGACGCCGGCCCGCCGCGCGTCCTGGTCGCCGACGATGCCCACGACGCCGTTCTTCCGGAGGATGCGGGGGACGCGCGACGGGGCCTCGCGCTGGGTGATGGTCTCCACCCCCAGCGCGCGGCGGAGGCCGTCGAGGCGGGCGTCCACCAGCCGGTTCCCCTGCCGCCGGACGATGGCGGCGATGGGGATGCCGCGCGAGGCCACGGTGGCGGCGGCGATCTCCCAGTTCCCGTAGTGCCCGGTCACCAGGATGACGCCGCGCCCTTCGGCGAGCGCCGCCTCCAGCTCGTCCCACCCCTCGGGGACGGTGCGCTCGACGATGGCCTTCGGGTCGAGCTTCGAGAGGCGGAGGATGGCGGCCGACTCCCGCCCCAGGTGCTCGTACGCCTTCCGGGTGGTCTGGGCGATCCAGGCGTCGTCCGCCTGGGGGAAGGCGAGGCGGAGGTTGGCTTCCACCACCTTCCGCCGGATCCCCAGCGCGTGCACCGTCCGCCCGATCCGCCGCCCCACCGCGTCGGCCGCCCCCTCGGGGAGGGTGGCCACGGCGGTCTCCAGCGTCCGCGCCAGCGCGTACTCCACGCGGTGCGCCGCCGTAGGCTTCGGCCCCTCCTTCCCCTCCGCCGCCTCGCGCGCCCGCTCGCCCACGCCGAAGGGCGAGGGGTCGGGGCTCGACGTCTCCTTCTTCACCGCGTCCGCCATCTATCGGAACCACGCTGTTGAATCGATTCGCGTCTCTCCGCCCGCGCGTCGTCACGACCGCGGGGCAGAGGCATCCTCCCTACAAAATCGCGCTTCGGGGGGCCGGAGCGCAAAGGGGGCGAAGTGCACGGGCGCGGCGGCTTGCCGTTCCGTCTGCCGTCGCTTTCTTTTCATGCGGCTCGCGGGCAGAGGATGGCGAGCCGTATTCCCACCCAAGGAGATTCTGGAAATGAAGAAGCTGAAGCTGGAAGAGCTGGCCGTCGAGAGCTTCGAGACCGGCGACGCCGCGGCGCGGGCCGGCACCGTGCACGCCCGCCAGGACTGCGCGACCTACAGCTGCGCCGGCACCTGCGGCGCGCCCCCTCCGACCGACAGCACCGCCCTGGCCGCCAAGCCGACCAGGGTCGACCTCACCCTCTGCCTCCCCTGCTGCGCCTGACGCGCCGCGGATCGGACCGAGGATACCGAAGCGGGCCGGGGGATCCGCTCCCCCGGCCCGC
>DATACF010000376.1:0-1965 GCA_036259235.1 Longimicrobium sp.
TGCGTGAGTGCGTGAGTGCGTGAGTGCGTGAGTGCGGAGGGTACATGCGGGATGCCGTTCTTCCCTCCACCCGCACGCCTACCGCGTGCGGGGGGAGGGGCGGGGGAGGGGGGCGCCGCGGCCGAGGCATTCGCGATCGTCTTTCGAAGCGTCGGGATGCCCCCGCCCGGTTCCCCCGCTTCCGAACCTGCGGGCCCCCGCCGGCATCGAACGACCAGCGCATTTTCGCACTCCGCGGCCCGAGGTTGACGCCGAACGCTCGTTCGAAGTAACCTACCGGGCAAACCGAGCCCACACCCCGACCCGAGTCTTCCCGAGCGCATGAAACGCCGAGACTTCCTCCTCCAGAGCGCCGCCGCGGCCGCCGGGCTCGCCGCGCTCCCCCGCGTGGCCCACGCCGTGCGCCTCCCGCTCGACGACCCCGAGTACCGCGAGCTCGCCAGCCGCGCGCTCGACGCCGCGCGCTCGGCGGGGGCCGGCTACGCCGACGTGCGCATCTCGCGCGTCCGCAACCAGGCGATCTCCACCCGCGAGCGGCAGATCACCGGCTTCCAGGACAGCGAGACCTTCGGCTTCGGCGTCCGCGTCCTCGCCAACGGCGCCTGGGGCTTCGTCGCCTCCCGCGACCTCACGCTGGCCGAGGTCGAGCGCGTCGCCCGCCTCGCCGTGGCGCAGGCCAAGGCCAACGCGTCGGGGCAGAAGCGCCCGGTGGAGCTGGCCCCCGTCGAGGTCCACCGCGACGCCACCTGGCGCTCCCCCATCCGCGTCGACCCCTTCGACGTCCCCATCGAGGAGAAGGTGGGGCTCCTGTTGAACGCCAACGCGGCGGCGCTGGGGGTGCAGGGGGCGCGCTTCGTCACCTCGTCGATGTTCTTCGTCCGCGAGGAGAAGACCTTCGCCTCCACCGAGGGGTCGTTCATCACCCAGACGATCTACCGCTCGCTCCCGCAGATGAACGTCACGGCGGTGGGGGGGAACGACTTCCAGACCCGCCTCTCCACCGACGTCCAGCCGATGGGGCTGGGGTACGAGCACGTCCAGGACGCCAAGCTGGTCGAGAACGCCCCCCGCTGGGCCGCCGACGCCGTCGCCAAGCTCACCGCCAAGCCGGTGCAGCCGGGGAGATACGACCTCGTCCTCATGCCCAGCCACCTCTTCCTCACCATCCACGAGTCGATCGCGCACCCCACCGAGCTCGACCGGATCATGGGGTACGAGGCCAACTTCGCGGGGACGAGCTTCATCTACCCGATCGAGGACTACCTGGGGAAGTTCCGCTACGGACCGGACTTCTTCAACGTCCAGGCGGAGCGCTCGGCGCCGGGGTCGCTGGCCACCGTGGGGTACGACGACGAGGGGGTCCGCCCCGACGACTACCTGATCGTCAAGGACGGGATCCTCAACGACCTCCAGACCACCCGCGAGCAGGCCCCCTGGCTCGCCGACTGGTACCGCCGCCAGGGGAAGCCGGTGCGGAGCCACGGGAACTCGTACGCCCAGAGCTGGGCCGACGTGCAGTTCCAGCGGATGCCCAACGTCAACCTCCTCCCCAACCCCGAGCGCGACGTCAGCGTCGACGAGCTCGTCGCCGACATCCAGGACGGGATCCTGATCGAGGGGCGCGGCTCGTTCTCCATCGACCAGCAGCGCTACAACGCGCAGTTCGGCGGTCAGGTCTTCCACGAGATCAAGAACGGGAAGGTCACCGGGATGCTCAAGGACGTGGCCTACCAGATCCGCACCCCCGAGTTCTGGAACTCAGTCGACGGGCTGGGCGGCAGGAGCACCTACTTCGCCGGCGGCTCGTTCAACGACGGGAAGGGGCAGCCCTCGCAGTCGAACGCGGTGAGCCACGGGTGCCCCGCCACCCGCTTCCGCAAGGTCAACGTCATCAACACCGGGCGCGGCGGCTGATCGGCCCCCGGGCCCGGACGACGCGGGCCGGCCCCCCCCCCCCCCCGCGGG
>DATACF010000377.1:0-3951 GCA_036259235.1 Longimicrobium sp.
GCGAGGCGGGCTCGCGCCCGACGATCTCCGCGACGCGCCGCATCATCCCCGCCGCGCGTGCCGCCGGGAGCCCGATGGCCGCCGTGAAGTGCTCCGCGAACAGGGTGGGGCCGGCCGCCGGGGCCAGGAGGACGGCGCCGCGCGCCTCCACCCCCGCCTCGGCCAGCGCCAGCGCCACCGCGGCCCCGCCGAACGAGTGGCCGACCATGGCGTGGAGCGGGCCCACGGCGGCGGCCATCGCCCGCATGGCGCGCAGCCACTCGACCATGCTGGTGCGCCGCCCGGCCGAGCGGCCGTGCGCGGGGAAGTCGAAGAGGATCGCGCGGTACCCCGCCCCCTCCAGCGCGCCCGCCAGCGGCGCCATGTCGGCCGCGCTCCCGCCCCACCCGTGCGCCAGCAGCACCGCCGGCCCGGCGCCCCAGCTCCACGCCGCCACCTCCGCCCCGCCGTCGCGCACCGTCAGCGCGTACCACCCGGCCGCGGCGTCCTCCAGCGCCCGGCCGGCGTGCCGCTTCCGGCGGGGCGTGAGGAAGAGAGAGGCGGCCTGCCGCTCCGCCGCCCGCGGCGCCACCGTGGCCGCCACCCGGAACCAGGCGCGCAGCGCGCGGACGCCGAGCGGGGTTGAATTGGTACGACCGTTCGTGCTTTTTCGCGGAAGCGCGACTGTGGTGCTTTCCATCCTCTGCTCCCTGCGTGATGGTGGACGATGGGGAATCAGGCCCGGGCGGAAGCGACGAGCGCGTCGAAGGCGCGGCGGACGCGCGCCTCGGCGTGCGGGTCGTCCAGGAGCCGGCGGGTGTGGTAGTAGCCGAGGACGAGGCCGAGCTCCTGGAAGGCGAAGAGCTCCGCGTCGAGGTCGGCGCGGAAGTGGCCCTCGTCCACCGCGATGCGGGCGGCCCTCGCGAGCGCCTCCAGCCACCGGCGCTGCCACTCGACGAGCGCGTCGCGGGCGGGGCCGGGGCGGTCGTCGAGCTCGGCGGCGGCGTGCATGAAGACGCACCCGCCGGGGAGGCTCTCGTTCCGCTCCCACGTCAGCCAATGCTCGAAGAGGCTGCGCACCCGCGGCTCGCCGCGCGGGGCGGCGAGCGCCGGCCGGACCACGACCTCCTCGAACTTCCGCGCGGCGGCGTCGAGGACGTCGAGCTGCAGCTCTTCCTTCGACTGGAAGTGCGCGAAGAGCCCGCTCTTCGACATTCCCACGTCGGACGCGAGCCGGCCGAGGCTGATCCCCTCCAGGCCCTCCACGCTCGCCGTGCGCAGCGCGCGCTCGATGATGCGATCCTTCGTCGCGGCTCCCTTGCCCATGCGGAGCATCTTACGACCGGTCGTGCTTTTTCGCAAGTACGACGTTTTCGAGAGGCGGCGATCCGCTGACGGCCGGGCCCGCGCCGGGCGGCTGAAGCCGCGGCCCGCGGCAACAACGGCGCGAAGCCACCCTTCGGGAGGCTGCGAGGCCGGCTCGGGGCGCCCCGGGCCGGCCTTCGCCGTGAGGCCGGCGGCGAGGAGTCCGCGCAGGCGGACTTCGTGCCGTTCCAGCCGCGGTTTCAACCGCCTGGGCCGGAGCGTCGGCATGCGCGGCCTCCCGCCACCCGCGCGAATGCCGTCCAGGGAGTCCGCGAAGGCGGACTTCGCGCCGTCGTTGCCGCGGCTTCAGCCGCCCGGCGCGGGGCCCTCTTGGCGCGCCCCTACTCCTTCGCCACGCTCAGCCCGTAGCCGCCCGTGCTTCCCCGGAGGGCGTGGCTCGCGTCGGAGACCTCCACGAGCGCGGCGCCGTACTGCGACGCCTTCGCCACGTCGGAGACGCGGAAGCGGAGGAGGGCGCCGTCGGTCAGGCTCCCGAACACCGCCGCGCGGACGCCGCCGCCCGCGGCGCGGGTGAAGACGCGGTGGCCGCCCCGCGCGGCGGCGACCTCGGTGATGTCGCCGGGGCCGGTGAGCTGGACGACCATGGCGCGGTCGTCGGCGGCCGGGGTGTCGAGCGTCACCCGCAGGTACCCCGGCACCGGCGTCTCCGTCGGCCCCCCGCCGCCGCCCCCTCCGTCGCACGCCGCCAGCGCCAGCACCAGCGCCCCGGCCCGGATCGTCTTCTTCGCGAGCATCGTCGGTCTCCTGGTCAGGGCCGGGTGGAGGGCGCGGGGGCGGGCTTCGGCGCCAGGGCGTCGAGCGCCTCGCGGAGCGCGCGGGCCTCGGCGGCGAGGGCGCCGGTGGCGTCAAGCCAGGCGCGGGCGTCGCCGACGTCCACGCGGCCGTTGCGGTTGCCGAGGAGGTCGAGGTAGCGCGCGGCGTCGGCGCCGAGCCGCGGGCCGCCCAGGAGGTGGTCCATCACCGCGGCGGCGGCCAGCGTGGGCGTCCCGACCTCCAGCCGGAAGGTGCGCGCCCCCGTGAAGGCGCCCGCCGTCACCGAGGCGGTGAAGCGGAAGGTGCCCGAGGCCGCGGGGACGCCGGCGAGGCGCCCCGTGGCGGCCTCCAGCGAGACCCCCTCGGGGAGCGCGCCGCCGGTGACGCTCCACGCGGGCGCGCCGGTGGCGCCCGACACCTCCAGCGTGTCGGCGTACGCGGCGCCCATCGTCGCGGCGCGGAGGAGGGTGTCGGTGGCGATCTCGGGCGCGCCGGGGCCGGCGGTGAAGCGCGCGGTGACGAGGCGCTCGCCCCCCATCGCGAGCGTGCAGGCCGCCGTCCCGGCGCAGGCGCCGCTCCACCCGGCGAACTGGTAGCCGGGGGCGGGGGTGGCGGCGAGGGTGGCGGGCGCGTTGCGGGTGTCGAAGAACCAGGCGCAGTCGGCCGCGCAGCCGGCCGGCTTCTCGGCGACGCGGACGCTCCCCGCGCCCTGGACCGCGACGGCGAGGCGCCACCCGCGGCGGATGGTGACGTCGAAGCGGCCGGCCGTCTCGCCGGTCACCAGCACCTGCACGCCCTCGATGGAGTCGGTGAAGGTCTCGCCGGGGAGCCACATGGCGCCGGCGTCGTTGGGGTTCCCGTTGAGGTCGGGGTCGACGACGAAGGCGCGGGTGCCGAGGAGCTCGTGGATGAGGACGGCCTCGCCGGGGAGCGGGTTGTCGTACCCCGCGACGCGGCGCGCCTCGACGGTGTACCAGGTGTCGAAGAGGCGCCGGGGGATGCGCGCGATCAGGTACGTGTCGCCGTCCGGGGGGAGGGCGCCGCGGACGAGGCTCCCGCGCTCCTCGGAGGCCGGGGCGGGGAGCCACCGCCGGGCGGCGGGGATCCACCCCTTCTGGTCCTTGTGGGGGGCGATGGTGTGGATGCTGTGCCACCCCCAGGGCTGCTCGAAGCGGAGGTAGCCGCGGCTCATCACGTCCCAGTTCGAGTCGTACTCCTGGCCGTAGCGCCCCGACGAGTGGGGCCATCCCAGCCCGTGCCCGATCTCGTGGGCGTACGCCATGTAGTTGGTGGCGTGGCCTCCCGAGAACCAGGCGGTGCCGAAGACCCGCTGCGCGCCGTCGACGGTGAGCGACCAGCTCCCGCCGTACGAGAGGGTGTCGTACGGCGGGGTGGAGCGGACCGCCAGCGCCCCGTTGAGCTGGAAGGCGATCCCGTAGTAGGGGGCGAAGTCGACCGTGGGGTCGGCGGCGGCGGCGCAGTCGCGGGCCAGGGCGCCGTGGTCGGTCTCGGTGCCGTTGACGTACGCCGAGCGGGGGCGCGGGAGGTCGAACCACCCCGCGACGCGGTTGGCGGCCATGACGCCGGGGTCGCCCGAGAGCTCGGCGTAGTAGTGCCGCATCCCCGGGTACGTGGGCCCCATCACCGTCTCCATCTGCCCCGTCGTCACGGGCGACGACGCGTCGTCGGCGAAGCGGCAGAGGAGGACGACGAAGGCCTGGGGCGCCACCGCCGCGGCGGCCTCCGCGGCGCGCGGCGCGGCGTCGAGCGGCGAGACGCGGAGCGCGCGGAGCGCCTTCCCCCGCCCGGCGGCGGCTGAGACCTCCACCCGCC
>DATACF010000378.1:0-4986 GCA_036259235.1 Longimicrobium sp.
GGCGTCTGCGGAGTGTTAAGCGCGGCGTCAAGCGAAAACAGAGCCGTTACCCCGTCCGGCGACGAAGTGAGCAGTCCACCAAGGTGGCCCCACCGGCTATCCTGGTGCTTAGATAAACGGTATTGCGCCTTCGCGGACTGCTCGCCGCGCGCTCCGGCCACGGGACGGGAAGTCTCGCGCCGAGCCGGGCTCGCGCCTGGATTCCACACGATTCCGCTTTTTCTCTCTCTCGATCCTATGATCCGCGTCGACCTGCACGAGGAGAACCGGCGTTCGTGGAACGCGGCCACGGTGGCGCACAACAGCCACAAGGGCGACCAGGCCGCCTTCTTCCGGGCCGGCGGGAGTACGCTGCACCCCGAGGAGCGCGAGCACCTGGGCGACGTGGCGGGGCTCGACGTCGTGCACCTGCAGTGCAACGCGGGGCAGGACACGCTCTCGCTGGCCGCCCTCGGCGCGCGGGTAACGGGCGTCGACATCAGCGACGAGGCGGTGGCGTTCGCGCGGCGCCTGGCGGCGGACGCGGGGATCGACGCCGCGTTCGAGCGCGCGGACGTGTACGAATGGCTGGCGCGGGCGGGGGCCGAGGGGCGGCGCTTCGACATTGTGTTCGTGTCGTACGGCGCGCTCTGCTGGCTCTCGGACCTCGGCACGTGGGCGGCGGGGGTGGCCGGGGTGCTGCGGCCGGGCGGGCGGCTGGTGGTCGTCGAGTTCCACCCGCTGGCGGCGATGTACGACGAGCGGATGGTGCTCCGCTGGCCGTACTCCTCCGCCGGGCGCGTGCTGACCATGGACGACGGCGTGGGCGACTACGTGGCCTTCTCGGGCGATGGGCTCACGCCCGGCGAGTTCCAGGAGGGCGTCCGCGACTTCCGGAACCCGCACCGCTCGCACGAGTTCGCCTGGGGCGTCGGCGAGGTGGTGCAGGCCATCCTCGGCGCGGGGCTCGCGCTCGAAACGCTCCGCGAGTACCCGTACTCCAACGGCTGGCGCCCCTGGGAGGGGATGCGCGCCGAGCCCGGGACGCGCCGCTTCTTCCCCCCCGAAGGCATCCCCGACCTCCCGCTGATGTACGCCGTCGTCGCGCGGCAGCCGGAGTGAACGAACAAGGAAACAGCGGTCTCACACGGAGGGCACGGAGACACAGAGAACTCACCTATGTGCCTCTGTGTCCCCTGTGTGAGTCTTTCTTTTACGGCATTTGGCCTCACGCAGAGCAACAGGGTCAGCAGAGAAGCCCCTCTGCTGACCCTGCTTCTCTGCGTGAGACCTGGTTTTGGCGGAACGTGATCCACAGAGGAATCTGGTCATGAGAGATTAATTTGAACACCAGCGGGTGTTCGTGATCAGGATTGCCGGCCTCGTTACACAGTGAAAGCAGGGTTTCTCCGCAACGTCGAGTGAGAAGCTCTTCTCGTTGTGAACCTGATCATGAGAGATTAACATGATCACGAACGGCTCTCGTGATCACGTTTCCCTGCGGAAACCCGCGAGAAACCCGATCAGACCGGAACGTGGTCATGAGAGATTAATATGATCACGGATGGGGTCCATGATCATGTTAATAGGAACGAAAGCGTCCCCCTCCCGAGCCGCGGGAGAGGGACGCTTCGCCGTTCGGCGCCAGGCGCGATGGCCCGCTACCGCGCGGGCGTCTGCGGCGGGGTGCGGGCGAGGGGCTCGGGGAGCTCGGCGGCGACGTAGGCCATGACGGCGAGGGCGGCGACGCAGCGGGCCATGTCGGCGGGGTCGAGCTTGTCGGGAGTGTCGGCCTCGGTGTGGTGGTACCAGAAGTAGCGCGTGGGGTCGACCAGGAGCCCCATCCCCGGCACCCCCAGCTGCATCAGCGGCCCGATGTCGGCCCCGCCGCCGCCGCGCTCGATGGCGCCGGCGCCGATCGCCTCCAGGAGCGGGCCGACCCGCCGCGCCACCGCGTACGCCGAGTCGGAGCCGCCCACCCCGAAGCCGCGCGGGGCGAAGGTGCCCGCGTCGGACTCGATGGCCAGGACGTGCTTCTCGATCTCGCCGCGGTGGGCGTCGCGGTAGGCCAGCGCGCCGCGGAGGCCGTTCTCCTCGTTGGTCCACAGCACCACCCGCACGGTCCGCCGCGGCCGCAAGCCCAGCCGCTTCATCAGCCGCACCGCCTCCCACGCGGCCACGCTCCCGCCGGCGTCGTCCATCGCCCCGCTGCCGACGTCCCACGAGTCGATGTGGCCGCCGACGACCACCACCTCGTCGGGACGCTCGCGCCCGCGCAGCTCGGCGACGACGTTGCGCGAGGGGGCGTCGGGGAGCGTCCGCGCGCTCATCACCAGGCGGACGCGGGCCCTCTCGCCGCGCTCCTGCATGCGGCGGAGCATCATGGCGTCCTCCATCGACAGCGCGGCGGCGGGGATGCGGGCGACGGTGGTGTCGTACCGCATGCTCCCCGTGTGCGGCGTCTGCATCCCGAAGGGGCCCACGGAGCGGATCAGCGCCGCCACCGCCCCGGCGCGCGCCGCGGCCGAGGCGCCCCCCGAGCGGTAGCGCACCGTCTCGCCGTAGGTGGTGAAGGGGACGTCGAAGAGGACGATCTTCCCCCGCGCCTCTTCGGCCCGGCGCGTCAGGTCGTCGAACGAGTCGACCACCAGCACCTCGGCGTCGACGCCGCCGGGCGGGGTGCCGACGCTCCCGCCCAGCCCCAGCATGTGGAGGCGGGCGCGGCGGGGGGCCAGGAGCTCCGCGTGCTCGGCGCCGCGCACCCAGCGGGGGACCATCACCGGCTCGGTGTGGACGTTCTCGAGCCCGTCGGCGCGCATCCGCTCGACGATCCAGTCGATGGCGCGCTCCAGGTTCTCGGTGCCGCTGAAGCGCGCCCCGAAGCGGTCGGCGATCTCGGCGGTGCGCTCCCACGCCGCGCTGTCGGCCAGCGCGCCGCGGATCAGCGAATCGGCCTGCGCGCGGTACGCCTCGGGCCCCTGCGCGGCCGACGGGGCGGGGTGGAGGGCGGCCGCCGCGGCGAGCGCGAGCGGGACGAGCGGGCGGAGGGTGCGGCGCATGGCGGCGGCTTCAGGCTCGGGGCGTCTCGGATGTCCGTGGGTGATGGGGGACAGGGTATCACCCTCCCGGCCCGCTTCGCAAACACCGGGGCGCCCAGGGCGGCGCCTCGCCTCCCTCCACCGCGCGCTCCGTCAGAACCGCTCCGCCTGCGCCTCGCCCCGCGCGCCCACGCCCTCGCTACCGCCGGGTGCGTAGCGGTGGACGTAGTCCTTCACGCGGAGCTTGCGGGAGGTGTTGGCGGAGGACATGTAGCGGACGGTGCCGTAGACGGCGCGCTCGGGGCCCCAGGCGCGGTCGTAGCGGCCGAGGGTCCACGCGATCCCGCTCACCGAGTTCGGATTCCGCCCGTCGAGCGCCCAGCGGTTGTTGAGGTGGAGCATGAGCGCCAGGGCGTCGCGCGGGGTGGCGGTCCACTCCAGGAAGCGCTTCCCCCACACCATCCGCAGGTAGTTGTGGATGCGCCCCTCGCGGCGGAGCTGGCCCTGGGTGGCGTTCCAGAGGGCGTCGTAGCTGCGGCCCTCGTCGAGCGCCTCGGGGGCGACGAGGTCGCGCGCGTCGCCCGCGTGCTTCTCCAGCGTGGCGCGCGCCCACGCGGGGAGCGACCCGTACGTGTCGTGCCCGTCGACGAGGTGGGCGGTGTTGTACGAGAGCTCGCGCCAGGTGACCAGCTGGTCGAGGAACGCCTCGGCGGCGGGGCCCATCCCCCACCATCCCTCGCGGGCGCCCGTGGGCTTCCACCCCACCCGCTCCGGCGTCCACCCCTCGCGCCGGGCGACGGCGTCGAAGACCTGGTGGGGCGACACGAACCCCCAGTGCAGGTACGGCGAGAGCCCGCTGCACGCCTCGGCCTCGGGCTCGTTGCGCTCGTCCGGGTACCGCGCCAGCCGCCGCTCGACGAAGCTCCGGAGCACCGCCGCGCCGTGCACGGGCCCGCCGCGGAAGCCCACCGGGGGGACGCCGTGGTCGATGGGGAAGGCGTCCAGCGTCCCCGCGCCGCCCCGGAGGAGCGCGGCGGAGGCGGCCGGCCACCGCTCCAGCACCTCGCGCGGCATCGACGCCTTCGCCCCGACGTCGTACCGCTTCAGCGGATCGGCGAGGGGAAAGGCGTCGAGGTGCGCGGGGAGCTCGCCCTGGAGGAAGCGGCGGAAGTGCACGGCGGCGGTGTACGCCCTGGTCGTCGCGCGGAGCGGAAGGAGCCCGTTCCCGTCGACCGCCTCCAGCCGCACGGGGAGCTTCCGCCCCGCCGCGGCGACCATCCGGGGGAGGAAGAAGTCGGGGAAGCCGTCGGTGACGACCACCGAGGCGCGGGCGGCGAGCGCCTCCAGGAGCCCGCGCCCCTCTCCGGGCGCGGGCTCGACGTACGGGTGGTGGCGCACCCCGGACTTGGCGAAGGCCGCCGCTTGGTCGGCCATGGCGTCGATGGCGAAGCGGTGGAAGCGGTCCGACGCCCAGGGATACCCCGCGCGGAGGGCCTCGAGGACGAGGAGGGGCCGCCCCAGCGCGCGGCACCACTCCACCGCCCGCTGGAGCGCGAAGCTCCACCCCGTGCGGCGCGCCATCGTCGTCCAGTAGAGGACGTACTCCCCGTCGCCGCGCGCGGGCGCGCCGTTGACCGCGACGACGCGGAGCGCGGGGAGGGCGGAGGCCGGAAGGAGAGGCATCGATCTCCCCCGGCAGTGCGTGTTCGATTCGGCTCGATGCGCGCTCGTCTGTCGCATCTTTGCAGAGGGTGATGGGAAACCTAACTCCCCTCGCCGGTACCTTGCATCCCCCGATCACTAACACGTCGCTAACGAAACCTCTTGACCCTGATCGGCGTACCCTGTAATGTTAGCGGACTGTTAGTCCCCAGGGGCGCAACCGCTCCTGGGCTTCGTCGTACACCCTGGCCGAGGCTGCGCGCATGGAGACCCACCCCCACCCCGTGACGGCCCTGGTGAGCCGGTG
>DATACF010000379.1:0-1524 GCA_036259235.1 Longimicrobium sp.
GCCCGCAGCCCGGCCCGGAGCGCAGCGGAGGGACACGCCCGGATCCGCCGTCGCGGTTGCCGTAAGCCGTTGCCGTTAAAAATCTTCCCCGAACGCTACAGAAGGCCGCGGCGCTTGACGTCGAGGTAGCGGTTGACGACGGAGGGGACGGCGTCCTGGGGGCGGGCGTCGGCCACCAGCACCCCGGTGCGCTGCATCGCCGCCAGCGCCGCGCTCCGCGCCTGGAGCAGCTCTTCGGCGGCGGCGCGGCGGAAGACGGCCGTCTCGTCGTCGGCCTTCGAGGCGGCGGCGGCCTCCAGCTCGGGGTTGCGGAGCGCCACCACGATCGGGAGGTGGCGCATGGCCGACCGCCCCAGGTGCGCCACCAGCGCCGAGGAGGCGGCCGAGTCGATGACGTCGGTGAAGATGACCAGGAGAGAGCGCCGCCGCAGCTGCGTGGCCAGGTAGGTGAACGCCGCCGGGTAGTTGGGCTCCACCACCCGCGCGTGCACCTCCGAGAGCGCTTCCGACAGCCGCGCCAGCGACGCCCGCGACGGCGGGATGTACTGCTCGACGCGGTCGGCGAAGACGAGGAGCCCCACGTTGTCGCCGTGCATGGCGGCCACGTCGGCCAGCAGCAGCGCGGCGGTGAGCGCGTAGTCGATCCGCTCGCGGCTCCCCACCGCCTGCGTCATCAGCCGCCCGGCGTCGATGGCGAGGAGGACGTTCTGCCGCCGCTCCACCTCGTACTGGCGGACGATGTAGCTCCCCCGCCGCGCGGTGGCCTTCCAGTCGATGGTGCGCGGGTCGTCGCCGCGGACGTACTCGCGCAGGGATTCGAAGCTCCCCCCCTCGCCCCGCTGCCGCGCCGCCCGGAACCCCGCCTCGCGGAGCCGGTTGCGGAGCCCCAGGAGCCGGTACTGCCGCACCTCGCGCACCCCGGGGACGACGCGGAGGGTGTCTTCGCGCGCGACGCGCCGCTGCCGCCACGCCAGCCCCAGCGGCCCGAGGACGCGCAGGTGCACGTCGCCCAGCACGGCGTCGCCCCGCCGCTCGGCGCGGAGGGGCCAGGCGGCGGTCTCGCTCGACTCGGCCCCCACCCGCACCTCGCGCACGTCGCCCCCCTCGCGCGCCAGGATCGGCGGGAGGTCGTCGGTGAGGCGGACGCGCACGGCCCGGCCGGCGCGGTTCTCCACCGTCACCGCGTCCTCCAGCGTGGCCCCCAGCGACACGCGCTTGGGGACCTTCCGCTCCACCGAGAGCTGGTCCGGGCGGGGGACGAGGAGGGCGTCGGCCGCCATCAGCCCCAGCAGCGCCAGGTCGACCCAGACGCCGTAGCGCCAGTCGACCAGGAAGAGGAGCGACGCCGCGCTCATCAGCCCCAGCAGCCGCCCCGTGGGGATCACGTTCACCCGGAAAGCCCTCGTTCGGTCATCGTCTCGTCCCCTCGGCTACCGTGCACAGGCATGCCTCGCTCGAAGTCTCTCACAGGGGGCACGGAGGGCACAGGGGAGGATTCGGTCGCCGCACGGAGCTCCCCCCGTG
>DATACF010000380.1:0-8230 GCA_036259235.1 Longimicrobium sp.
GCCAACATGCGCTCGCTGGTGGAGCGCTACGGCCCCGCCCCGCGCGCTCGATCAGCCGCGTGGTGATGGGGGCGCCGATCAGCCCGCCCGCCACGATCCCCACCATGGCGGCGGCGACGGCGATCGTCGCGGCGCCCGCCACCCCCGCCGCCTCGAACTCCGGCGCGAAGGCGAGCCCCGTGGCCGGCCCCCCGGTGAGCGTCACCGACCCGGTGAGGACGCCGAAGAGCGGGTGGAGGTCGAAGGCGATGGCGATCCCCGCCCCCACCACGTTCTGCAGCACCGCGAAGACGGTGGCCACCCCGAAGAAGAGGAGCACCTGCGGCCCGCCCACCTTCAGGAGCCGCAAGGAGGCCGCGTAGCCGATGCTGGTGAAGAACGCGATCATGAGCGGCGCCTGGAGCGTGGTGTCGAAGGTCACCAGCTCCGTCCCCCGTCCGCGCGCCACGGCGATGGCCACGGAGACCAGGAGCCCCCCCACCACCGGCGCGGGGATGTTGTAGCGCGCCAGGAAGGGGAGGATCCGGCGGATGCCGTACCCCACGAAGAGCATGACGCCGGCGAACGCCACGGTGTAGACCAGGTCGAGCTTGAGCATTCGGGAGCGGAAGGGAAGGGGAGGCGGACGGTCCGGCGGGGCGCGTGCCCGCATGATACGCCCCGCGCCGCGTTCCGAAAAGGGCGCCCCTCTACGCCGGACGACGAAAGGCGCGCCGCGGATCTCTCCGCGACGCGCCTCCCAAGTCCGTACCCGTACTTTCGTACTCAGGACTCAGGACTCAGGACTCAGGACTTCCGTCCTACTTCGCCGCCGCCAGCTCCTCCCGCTCCTTCTTCGCGGCCTCCACCACCTTCGGCACCTCGTGCGCGGGGACTTCCTGGTAGGAGTGGAAGCTCCGCGTGTGGGTGGCCCGCCCCTGCGTGAGCGAGCGGAGGGTGGTGGAGTACTTGTAGAGCTCGGCCTGCGGGACGAGGGCGCGGACCTTCTGGCTCCGGCCGGCGGACTCGATCCCCAGGATCTGCCCCCGCCGCTGGTTGAGGTCGCCGATGACGTCGCCCATGAACTCGTCGGGGGTGAAGACCGCCACCTCGAGGACCGGCTCCAGGATCACCGGCTGCGCCTTCTCGGCCGCCGCGTGGAAGGCCAGCGTCCCGGCCGTCTTGAAGGCCTGCTCGGAGGAGTCGACGGTGTGGTAGCTCCCGAAGTAGACCTCGGCCTCGAAGTCGACCACCGGGTACCCCGCCAGGATCCCCCGCGCCGCCGCCTCCTGCACCCCCTTGTCGACCGCCGGGACGTACTTCCCGGGGATCACCCCGCCCACGATGGAGTCGGTGAAGCGGTACCCCTCGCCCCGCGGGAGCGGCTTGATGCGGACGTGGGCGTCGCCGAACTGGCCGCGCCCGCCCGTCTGCTTCTTGTGCCGCCCGTGCCCCTCGGCGACGGCCCGGAAGGTCTCGCGGTAGGGGATGCGGGGGGCGCGGATGACCACGTCGACCCCGTTCTTCCGCTTCAGCCGCTCGATCTGCACCTCCAGGTGGAGCTCGCCGAGGCCGCGGGCGATCGTCTGCCCCAGCTCGGGGACGTACTCGGAGGTGAAGCAGGGGTCCTCCTCGTGGAGCTTGTGGAGCCCCACCGAGAGCTTGTCCTCCTCGCCCCGGGTGGCCGCCTCGACCGCCACGGCGATGTCGGGCTCGGGGAAGGAGACGCCGGCCACCACCAGCGGGTGCGCGGGCGAGGAGAGGGTGTTGTTGGTGTGCGTGTCGCGGAGCTTCGCCACCACGCCGATGTCGCCGGCGCGCAGCTCGTCGACCTCCAGCCGCTCCTTTCCCTGCGCGATCGAGAGGTGGGCCAGCTTCTCGGGCTTCTCGCGGGTGGCGTTGAAGACCTCTTCGCCGCTCCGCACGCTCCCGCCGAAGACGCGGAAGAAGGAGAGCTCGCCGACGTGGGGCTCGCTGGTGGTCTTGAAGACCAGCGCCGCGAAGGGGTCGGAGTTGAGCGACCGCAGCTGCACCACCGTGTCGCCGCGCCCCTGCGCCAGCTCGGCCGGCCGCTCCTGGGGCGAGGGGAGGAGCTCCACCACCTTGGTCAGGAGCGCGCGCACCCCGAAGGTGAGCGTCGGCGCGCCGCAGAAGAGGGGGAAGAGCTCGCCGCGGAGCATGGCCTGCTTGAGGGCGTGGATCGCCTCCTCGCGGGTGATGGTGTCGCCCTCGAGGTAGTGCTCCAGGAGGTTGTCGTCGGTGGCGGCGATGGTCTCGATGAGCTCGTTGTAGTACCGGTCGACCATCGGCTGGACGTCGTCGGGGATGGGGCCGTGGTCGTACTCGCCGGTCTGCGTCCCGGGCTTGAAGATGTGGGCGTGGCCCGAGAAGAGGTTGACGATCCCGCGGAAGTCCTCGCCGGAGCCGATCGGGACCTCGACGGGGATGACCTTCGGCGTCAGGTGCTCCTTGACGTCCTGGTAGACGCGCTCGAAGTCGGCGTTCGGCCGGTCCATCATCGACACGAAGAAGATGGCCGGGAGCTGCCGCTCCTGGACGAGCTCCCAGACGCGGTCGGTGCCGACCTCGACGCCGCTGGGGCCCGAGAGGACGACGATGGCGCCGTCGGCGACGCGGATCCCCGCCTTGGTCTCGCCGAGGAAGTCGAGGTAGCCGGGGGTGTCGAGGAAGTTGACCTTGGCGTCCTTCCAGGTGGCGTAGGCCACCGAGACGTTCATCGAGATCCCGTGCGAGATCTCCTCGGGGGTGAACATGGTGAGGGCGGTGCCGTCGGCCGAGGAGCCGTGCCGCTTCGAGGCGCCCGACGCGTGGCAGCAGGCGTCGATCAGCGTCGTCTTCCCCGATCCGCCGTGGCCGACGACCACCACGTTGCGGATGCGGTCGGTTGTGAACGCGGGCGCTGACGCCATGTGCACCTCCTGGTAGGGGGAAGAACGGAGGAGAAGCCCCCGACTCTGGGGGCCACGGTCAACCATTCCGCTCTCCCGGCCCCGCCGTCAACCCTTTCGGGTGATGGGGCCGAAGGTCGCGGAAGCACCCCGACGGCCTTCGGGCGATCCGTGGGGGAACGCCCGGCCGCGGGAGGTCGGGTTCTTCCTGAAGCCGCGCCGCCGTTTCCGGCGGGGAGGAAACATCCACGCAAGAAACATACGAAAAGGGGACGACGCCGTCGCACGGCGGGCGCCGGACGGGACGCGCGCGCTCAGGCGTCCAGCCGCCCCCGGACCGCCGAGATCCACGCCGGGGGCGCGACGCCTTCCTCCCGGTGCGCGGCCTCCAGCGCGGCGAGGAGGCGGCGGAGGGCGGCGGCGCGCTCGCCTTCGGGGACGGCGGCCACCATGGCGCGCAGCACCCGACCGTGGAGATCTTCGCCGCCGGTCTCGCCGCCCAAGGGCCCCACTCGTGCTAAAGATTCGCGGGAAATGCGCTATCCACGCGGCCGGCCGCCGGGTCTCGGGGGGCCGAAACGCGCGCGCGGGAAGTAAACGAAGTACACGCGCGAGAGATAAACGGAGTGAACACCGGAGGATGCCAGCAACGGCGCCACTTGTGCGATCCCGCCGCGCGCGATACTCTAGCGTGTGTACCTCGACCACAGTTTTACAGTTTGGACACCGGCGCGCAAGCCGGTGCCGGGAGAAGGCGGGGGCGCGTGCCTCCGTCTAAGCCGGGCGCGTCCCTCGACGCCCTCCGCCACGCCGCGGCCGAGGCCGAGCAGGCGTCCTCCTTGCGCGCGGTGGCGCGCGAGATCGGGATGAGCCCCACGGGGCTGCGCAACTTCCTCGACGGCCAGACGCCGTATCCCTCCACCCGCCGCAAGCTCAACCTCTGGTACGCGCGCTACCGCCTGAGCCGCCGCGTCTACGAGGAGGACGAGGTGAGCGCGGGGCTGGCGCTGCTGCTGGAGGCCATCCCCGAGGCGGGGTACGCGCGCGCCGCCGAGCGGGTGCTGGCGTGCGTGGCCGAGGTCCACGCCGACACCCACGTCGAGGCGCCCGCCTGGCTGGCCCGGCTCCGCGAGGCGGTGGCGCGGCGGGAGGGGGGCGGGGGCGACGGGGCGGGACCGGCCGGCTGAGCGCCGGCTCCTCGCCGGAATCGAACAGGACGGCCGCCCGCGCGGCCGTCCTTTTTCGCGCCCCTGCCCGCCGCCCGGCACGTGTATTTCGCGGACGGCCGCGGCTTCCCGCGCGACGCTTCTCCCGGCGCGGGGCGGAGAAACCGGTGTTCTGATTCTTGCAGACGGGGGAGGGAAGACCCGGGGCGGCCCGCCTCCCCCCGGGCGCGCCGCTTTCTCGAAGTGAACCCGCGGTCGATGAGCTTCGAATCCGTCCCGCAGCGCGAGCTGGACGCCCTCCTGCGCTTCGTCGACCGGCAGGCGCCCGGGATGCGCAGCTCCGTCCTCCTCCTCGACGGCGACCGGCTGCGGCACGGGTCGGCCCCGCGCCTCCCCGAGGCGTACTGCCGCGCCATCGACGGGATCCGCATCGGGCCGGCGGTGGGCTCGTGCGGGACGGCGGCGTACCGCCGGGCGCCGGTCGTCGTCGCGGACATCGCCGCCGACCCGCTCTGGGCCGACTTCCGCGCGCTGGCGGCCGAGCACGGGCTGGCGGCGTGCTGGTCGACCCCGATCTTCGGGAGCGGCGGGCGGCTCCTGGGGACCTTCGCCGTCTACTACGACGAGCCCCGCGCGCCGGACCCGCGCGACCAGGAGCTGATCGGGACCGCCACCCTCCTGGCCAGCGCCATCATCGAGCGCGCCCGCGCCGCCGCCGAGCTGGAGGCCGAGCGGGGGCGGCTGGCGACGGTCTTCCACGCCGCCCCCGCCTACATCGCCGTCGTCCGCGGCCCCGACCACGTCTTCGAGCTCGCCAACCCGCGCTACCGCCGGCTGGCCGGCGACCGCGACCTCCTGGGGAAGCCGGCGCGCGAGGCCGTCCCCGAGCTGGTGTCGCAGGGGTACATCGACCTCCTCGACCGCGTCTTCGCCACCGGCGAGCCGTTCGTGGCCACCGAGGCCCGCGTCCTCTTCCGCGCCGCCGAGGACGGGCCGCTGGAGGAGCACTTCCTCGACTTCGTCTACCAGCCGCTGCGCGACGCGGACGGCGCCGTCACGGGGATCCTGGCCCACGGGGTGGAGGTCACCGCCGGGGTGCGGGCGCGCGCGGCGCTCGTGGACGCCAACCGCGAGATCACCGCGCGCGCCGAGGAGATCGGGCGGGTGCAGCGCGAGGCGGCCGGCGCGCACGCCGCCCTCGACGCCTTCCACGAGGCCGCCCCCCTCCCCACCGCGCTCCTGGACCGCGAGCTCCGCTACCGGCGGATCAACGACGCGCTGGCCGCCTTCTACGGCCTCCCCCGGGAGGAGGTGCTGGGGCGGACGATCCACGAGGTGGTGCCGGCGTACGCGCACCGGGTGGAGCCCAACTTCCGGCGGGTGCTGGAGACGGGAGAGCCGGTGCGCAACGTGGAGGCGGTGGTCCCCAGCCGGGTGAACCCGGGGGAGGAGCGCGCCGTCCTCCTCAACTACTTTCCCGTCCGCGACGCCGGGGGGGAGGTGGCGGGGGTGGGGTTCATCGGCCTCGACGTCACCGAGCGCCACCAGGTGGAGGCGGGGCGGCGCGAGCAGGCGCAGACGGTCGAGGCGCTCCACCGGGTGGGGCAGGCGCTGGCGTCGGAGCTGGGGCAGGAGCGGATCGTCCAGGTGGTGACCGACGCGGCCACCTCGCTCACCGGGGCGGAGTTCGGGGCCTTCTTCTACAACGTCGTCGACCCGCGGGGCGAGCACTACACGCTCTACACGGTCTCGGGCGCCCCGCGGGAGGCGTTCTCGCGCTTCCCCATGCCGCGCGCCACCGAGGTCTTCCACCCCACCTTCCACGGGCCGGGCGTGGTCCGCAGCGACGACATCACCCAGGACCCGCGCTACGGGAAGATGGCGCCGCACTTCGGGATGCCCGAGGGGCACCTCCCCGTCACCTCGTACCTGGCCGTCCCCGTGGTGTCGCGGACGGGGGAGGTGCTGGGCGGGCTCTTCTTCGGCCACCAGAAGCCCGGGATGTTCCGGGAGCGGCACGAGCGGCTGGCGGTGGGGGTGGCGGGGTGGGCGGCGGTGGCGCTCGACAACGCGCGCCTCTACGAGGCCGAGCAGCGGGCGCGGGCCGAGGCCGAGCGGGCCAACCGGGTGAAGTCGGAGTTCCTGACCACCATGAGCCACGAGCTCCGCACCCCGCTGAACGCCATGATCGGCTACGCCGACCTCCTGGCGGCGGGGATCCCGGAGCCGATCGCCCCGGGGCCGCGGGCGAAGGTGGAGCGGATCGGGATCAGCGCGCGGCACCTGCTGGCGCTGATCGAGGAGATCCTCACCTTCTCGCGGCTGGAGGCGGGGGAGGAGCGGGTGGAGGTGGAGGCGGTGCCGCTGGAGCGGCTGGTGGCCGAGGTGCAGGCGCTCACCGAGCCGCTGGCGCTGGCGCGGGGGCTGGCCTACGACTGCGCGGCGCCGGGCGGCGCGCCCCCGCTGGAGAGCGACGGGCGGAAGCTCCGGCAGGTCCTGGTGAACCTCGTGGGGAACGCGATCAAGTTCACCCGCGAGGGGTCCGTGTCCTTGCGGGTGGAGGACGCGGGGGAGGCGGTCCTCTTCCACGTCCGCGACACGGGGGCGGGGATCGCGGCGGAGCACCTGGAGAAGATCTTCGAGCCCTTCTGGCAGGTGCGCGGGGGGACGACGCGGACGGCGGAGGGGACGGGGCTGGGCCTGAGCGTCACGCGCCGCCTGGCGCGGCTCCTGGGGGGCGACGTCTCCGTGGAGAGCGAGCTGGGCGCCGGGAGCACCTTCACCGTCCGCATCCCCCGCCGCATTTCCGACGCCGGCTGAACTGCAGGGTCTCACGCAGAGGAGCAGAGTCAGCAGAGGGGTTTCTTCCGGATTCGGTATCACACAGAGGACGCAGGGGACACGGAGGGGGCGTGGAGAGCGGTAAGTTCTCCCTGTGTCCTCTGTGCCCCCTGTGAGAGGCTTATGTCGTAGAAGCCTGTCTCGGCGCGGGAATCGAGGAGAGGCTCAGGCGGGGGGGAGGGTGAGGGTGAAGGTGCTCCCGCGGCCGACGGTGCTCTCGGCGGTGAGGTCGCCGCCCATCCCGCGGGCCAGGTCGCGGCTGATGGCGAGCCCCAGCCCGGTGCCCTCGGCGGTGCGTGTGAGGTCGGAGCGCACCTGGACGAAGGGCTCGAAGACCGCCTCCAGCCGGTCGGCCGGGATCCCGATCCCCGTGTCGGTGACGCGGAAGGCGACGACGCCCCCCTCGGCGCGGCACCGCACCCCCACCCGGCCGCCGGGCTGGGTGAACTTGACGGCGTTGGAGAGGAGGTTGGCCAGGATCTGCCGCACCTTCTCGGGGTCGGCGCGGACGGCGAGCGTCTCGTCGCAGGGCTCCACCTCCAGCGCCAGCCCCCGGACGCGCGCCTGCGGCGCCACCAGCGCCTCGGCCTCCGCCAGCGCCTCGCGCGCCGGGACGTCGGCGGTCGCGTAGCTCACCGCGCCGGTCTCCAGCTTGGCGAAGTCGAGGACCTCGTTGATGAGCCCCAGGAGGTGGCGCTGGCTGGCCTGGATGCGGAGGAGGTCCTCGCGCTGCTGCGCGGTGACGGGGCCGCGCAGCCCCATCTCCAGGAGGTCGGCGTAGCCGCCGATGGCGTTGAGCGGGGTGCGCAGCTCGTGGCTCATGGTGGCCAGGAACCGGCTCTTCGCCTGGTTGGCCTCCTCGGCGGCGCCCGTCCGCTCGGCCAGCTGCTCGGCCGTCCACCGCAGCTCGCGCGTCTGCGCCTCGAGCGCGGCCGCCATCGCCCGCGCCTCCTCGGCCCGCCCCTCCAGCTCCAGCGAGAGGGCGCGGGCGCGGAGGAGGATCGCCACCCGCGCCCGGAGCTCGGGCTTCTCGATCGGGGTGACGATCAGCTCGTCGACGCTCCGCCAGAGGTGCCGGGTGATCATCTTGACCCCCGGGCGCGAGGTCACCAGGAGGACGGGGAGGAAGGTGGGCCGCTCCCCCTCCTTCCGCCGCCGCACCCGCTCCTCCAGGCGGTCGAGCGAGCGCCCGTCGACGATGCAGAGGTCGAACGCCCCGTCCAGCGCCCCGTCGTCCCCCGCCGGGACGAGCGCGTGGTCGCGCTCCAGCTCGGCGGCCAGGAGGGCGCGGTTCTCGGGGTGGTCGAGGAGGAGGAGGATGCGCGGGGCGGCCGC
>DATACF010000381.1:0-6172 GCA_036259235.1 Longimicrobium sp.
CCGTTCGCGTCGTACTCGTAGGCCGCGAACGGGGCGCCCCCGCGCGCCACCTCCACCAGCCGGCCGCGCTCGTCGTAGCGGTAGTCCCAGACGACGGTCGCGCCCTCCAGCGTCTCCGAGAGCCGCGCGATCCGGCCGAGCGCGTCGCGGGTGTACTCGGTGCGCAGGAGCGGGCTCCCGCCCACCGAGGCCGAGATCGCCGTCGGGTCGCCGTACGCGTCGTACTCGAGCCCGGTGGCGAGCCCGCCCAGGGTGGTGCCGGAGAGGCGGCCGCTCTCCGCGTCGCGGACGAGGCCGAGCGCCCCGGCGCCGGTCAGCAGCCCGTCCTGGTCGTAGCGGTACTGCACCTCGTGGCCGCCGTTGACCCGCTCGGCGCTCACCAGGAAGGTGTTGTCGTAGCTCCACCCCACGCTCCCGCTCACCGTCCCCGACCACGTCGCCGAGAGGGGGAGGGCGCCGTCGTAGGCGAAGGCGATGGTGGCCTCGGGCGCGGAGATCGAGGCGAGCCGTCCCGAGGCGGGGTCGTAGGCGTACCCCAGCGCCCCGGTCGGGAGGGTGATCCGCTCCGCCCGCCCGGCCGTGTCGTAGGCCAGCTCCACCGTCGCCTCGCCCGGGCGGGTGATGCGGACGAGGGCGCCGTCGAGGTCGTAGCCGTACCGCACCGCCGCCGAGTCGCCCCCGACCGGCGGCGCCGCCACCCGCTCCACCCGCCCCGCGGCGTCGCGGTCGATCCGGTGCGGCTCGCGCCCCGGGGGCGCCAGCGACACCAGCTCGCCGTTGGCGTCGTAGCCGTAGCGGATCTCGCTCCCGTCGGCCAGCGTCTGCGTCCGCAGCCGCCCCACCGCGTCGACGTCGTAGCGCTCGACGCGGCCGGCCGGGTCGCGGCGGGTGGCCAGGTACCCGTCCTGGTAGGTGTAGCTCCAGGCGCGCGTCCCCTGCCGGACCTCGGCGAGGAGGCCCTGCGCGTCGTAGGTGTAGGTCACGGGGGCCACCCCCGGCGCCGTCATCTCCACCACCCGCCCCAGCGCGTCGATCCGGCTCACCGTCCGCCGCCCCTCGGGGGTGGTGCGGGTGAAGGTGCGCGTGGCCGCGTCGTACTCCGTGACCGTCGTCCGGCCGCCGACCACCGCCCGGTCGGTCCGGGTCCGCAGCGCGCCGTCGGGGGCGAGCGTCACCTCGCGCGTGGCCGAGGCCTCCAGCCACACCCCGCCGGGGGTCGAGACCCGGGCCCCGCCCAGGATCGGCGCCTGCATCCCGAAGCGCGGGTCGGCCGAGAGCGACTGCCGGATCGCCCCGCCGTCCGGGAGGGTCGTGGTCCGGCTCTCGTCGGTCCCGCGCACCGTCCGCGTCTCGTGGCCGTCGGGGCCCGTCGTCCCCCGCTCCCGGTCGTCGCCGGGGAGGGTGGAGACGCGGTAGAGGGTCGAGCGCCCCTCCGCCGTCGTGCGGCGCACCGCGTACCCGTCGGCCGTCGCGCTCCGCGCCAGCGTCTGGAAGCCGCCGCGCGGGTCCTCGTCGCGGGTCAGCCGCCCGCGGTCGTCCCAGGCGAAGGTGTAGACGCCCCCCCGCGGGTCGGTCATCGAGGTCAGGAGCCCGTCCGCCGTGCTGGAGAAGCGCACCGCCTCGCCCGCCGCGTTCTCGATCCGCGCCAGGAAGCCGTTGGCGTCCGCCGCCAGCGCCGTCCGCTGCCCGAACGGGCCGACGACCGCCGCCGGCGCCCCGTCCGCCCCGCGCTCCACCCGCGTCACCAGCCCGTCGCCGTCCGTCACCGTCGCCAGCCGCCCGGCCGCGTCGTAGCCGAAGGCGAGGAGCGTGGCCCCGGTGAGCGCGTGCCGGGTGCGGAGGTGGCGCCCGGCCGCGTCGAAGTCGTACAGCTCGCCCCCGTCCTCCGAGGCGATCACGATGGCCTGGGCGGTGAACCCCGGGACCACGGAGGCGACGCGGCGGATCCGCCCGCTCCCCGTGTCGGCGATGTAGAGGTCGCCGTCGGGGCCCACCATCACGTCGTACATGTAGGCCAGCCGCCCCTGCGTGGCCGGCCCCCCGTCGCCGCACGCGTCCGACTGGAACCCGCAGAACTCGCCGTTCCCGGCCACCGTGGTGATCGTCCCGTCGGGGGCCACCCGGCGGACGCGGTAGTTGTCGGAGTCGGGGATGTAGACGCTCCCGTCGGGCCCGAAGCCCACCCGGTCGGCCGGGCGGTCGAGCTGGGCGGCGATGGCGGGCCCGCCGTCGCCCGAGAAGCCGGCCACCCCCGTCCCCGCGATCGTCGTGATGATCCCGTCCGGGGTCACCCGGCGGACGCGGTGGTTGTAGGTGTCGGAGATGTAGAGGCTCCCGTCGGGACCCACCGTGACCCCCCAGGGCGAGGCGAGGCGCGCGTCGGCCGCCGCGCCGCCGTCGCCCGAGAAGCCGTACTCCCCCGTCCCCGCCACGGTGGTGATGATCCCGTCCGGGGTCACCTTCCGGACCCGGTTCTGCCCCGCGTCGCCGATGTAGACGCTCCCGTCCGGGGCCACCGTGACGGCGTAGGGGATGGAGAGGTAGGCCGAGTCCGCCGGCCCGCCGTCGCCCAGCTCCGGGGCGGGGGCGGCGTACACCCCCGCCGGGAGGGCGCCGCCCGGGCCCGGCTCGGGCTTGGCGAGGCGCGGGCCGGAGCCGGGCGCCGGAGGCGCGGCGAGGATGCCGGGGTCGGGGGGGAGTGGGGTGTCGCACTGCCCCCGCCCGGCGAAGGTGGAGATGGTGCCGTCCGGGGCCACGCGGCGGATGCGGGCATTCCCCGCGTCCTCGATGTAGACGCTCCCGTCGGGCCCGATCGCCACCCCGTCCGGCGCCGCGAGCGACGCCCCGGCGGCGGGGCCGCCGTCGCCGCCGCACCCGTAGGCGCCGTTCCCCGCGAAGACGGTGAAGCGCCCGTCGGGGTGCCGCCGCCACACCTGGTGGGTCCCGTACGAGGAGACGTAGATGCTCCCGTCGGGGCCCAGCGCCATCCCCGAGGGGACCAGGCCGAGGGAGTCGGCCGCGCCCGCCGAGAGGGTGGCGATGACGTCGCTCAGCCCCGACGCGCTCACCCGGCTCCCGTCGCCGCGGAAGAGGACGCGCCCCAGGGGGTCGTAGGCGTGGTGGACGTCGAGCGTCCACCCGCCCAGCGCCTGCGCCCGCGCGTCCCAGTCGCCCGAGGCGGCCAGCTGCACGGTGTAGCGCTGCCAGCGGACGTCCTCCTGCCGCGCGGAGGAGTTGACGCTCTGCGGGATGACGCACTGCTGCCAGTAGTCGCCGTCCTGCGCCGGGGTGCAGGTGAGCCCGAAGCTCCGCGCCGAGCTGGCGGGGGCCAGGTAGTACTGGGGGAAGACCCACCCGACGCTCACCCGCGCCGGGTGCCGCCCGCGGAGCGTCCGCCCGTAGGCGTCCTTCCCGTCCCAGGCGAAGCTCCAGCGCTGGTTGGGCGCGGCCGGGAGGGTGTCGGCGAAGACGCGCCCGGCGACCTCGACCTCCACGACGATCCGGCGCACCGACGCCGGGAGCGACGCCCCGCTGACCGGGATCTCGAGGGTGCGCCCCACGGCGCGCCCCGGGACGCGGTCGCTCCGGTAGTTGAGGGTGAACGCCGTCCCGGCCAGCGCCACGCGCTCGCCCAGCGTCTGGTTCTCGCACTCGATGATCGACCCGGCGCTCTGGCAGGGGTCGTCCTCCGGCGTCCCCGGGTCGGCCTGGTCCTGCCGCGGGTCCTGGGCGTCGGGGGAGCCGCGGGGGTAGTTCAGGTCGATCCACGAGAAGTGGGTCGTCTCCACCCGCCAGAGCGTCTTCCCCGGCGCGTAGGTGGCCGCCAGCCGCCCCCGCTCGGCCGCGTCGATCCCCAGCGCGTCCAGCGTCGAAGCGGGATCGGCCGCGCCGTCGCCGTCGGTGTCCACCCCGGCCACCCCGCCGGAGACGGAGACGATCCCGATCACCCGCCCGTCGTCGGTGGGGACCCAGGCGGCGCGCTCGCGGTCGTACCACCCCGCGGGGACGGGGGTGCCGACGGGGAAGCCGAGGAAGTTGTCGACGTAGAAGGCCACCGGCTTGCTGAAGCGCACGTGCGGCGCCCCGGCGGCGATCGCCTCGTCGGCCGAGAGCTCGACGGCGTAGGTGTACCCCGAGGTGGGCGGGAGCTCGGCCGGCATCGCCGCCCGGCCGTTCTCGCCCACCGTGTACTCGGTGGCGCGGATGGAGAGCGTCGACGCGGGGCGGGTGGTGCCGTCCGGCATCTCGAGGAGGGCCTCGGTCCCCGGGTCGAAGACGAGCGTGGCCTGGCGGTCGCCGTCGGCGTCGGAGGCCACGGCGGCGCGGGCCACCTGCGGCGCGTCCGCCCCCGCCCCGAACTCGACCGGCGTCACGGCGGCGTCGAGCGCCACCAGCGCCACGTCGTCGGCGGTGACGAACTCCTGCCACTGCGTCTGCACCTTGCGGTCGGCGGGGAGGAAGCCGTCGCGGCGGTAGGCCACCGTCAGGAGGCCGCCTCCGTTGACCACCAGGTCGTACCACCCGTCGGCGCGCGAGAGGGTCTGCCCCAGCTCGGGGTGGTCCATCACCGTCACCGTCACCCCCGGGAGCGGCGCGCCGTCGCGCCCCACGACGCGCCCGCGGACGACCGTTGCGCGCACCGGCTCGATCGTCCCCGGGGCGACGCCGGTCTGCACCGGGTTCGTTCCCGTGTAGAGGAACTCGGTGGCCTCCGACACCGGCGCGGCCGTCGTCGGGTTCAGCGGCGGCGCCACCGTCTCCGGGTCGGGGGGGAGGGTCGTCCCCTCGTCGCGGGTGACGGTGCGGACGACGGAGGCCGTGTTCCCCGCCGCGTCGGTGGCGACGACGGTCACCGGGCTCGTCCCCACGGCCAGCGCGATCAGCGTGGAGAAGGTGCTGTCGGCGGCGACGGACGTCACGGCGCCGTTCACCGTCAGCCGGACCGCCGTGGCGTCGTGCACGCGCCCGGCGACGCGGATGGAGTCGGCGGCGGTGGTGGCGCCGTCCGTGGGGGCGGCGACGGCGAGGACGGGCGGCTGCGTGTCGCGGACGACCTGGCGGACACGCGAGGCGCTGTTCCCCGCCCGGTCGGTGGCGGTCAGCGCCAGGAAGTTGACCCCCTCGGCGAGCGGGACCCGGACGCTGAAGGCGCCGGCGGCGCCCACGGGGACGGGGACGCCGTTGAGGTTGGCCTCGACGGCGGTGACGTCCTGGAGGGTGCCGGTGACGGTGAGGCTGTCGGCGCGGGTGACCAGCCCCTCGGCGGGGGCCGTGAAGGTCACCACCGGCGGCTGGGTGTCGCGGATGACGGCGCGGACGCTGTCGGCGCGGTTCCCGGCGGCGTCGACCGCGGTGATCGTGAGGGCGTTGTTCCCCTCGGCGAGGGGGACGGTGGCGCGGAAGGCCTCGCCGGTGCGGGCGGCCTCGACGCCGTTGACGGTGACGCGCGTGGCCGTCATGTCGCGCACCGTCCCCGCGACCTCGACCTGGGCGGCGCGGGTGACGAGCCCCGGCGCGGGGGTGGCGATCTCGATGCGGGGCGCTGCGGTGTCGCGGGCGGAGACGCGGAGCGTGATCCGGCTCCCCGAGGGGCCGCGGAGCCGGACGCGGAGGGTGTTGGCGCTCGTCAGCGCGACGTCGCGGAGGAGGGCGCCCACCTGGGGGGTGAGCCCGGGGGAGCCGAGCGGGTCGGCGCCGTTCAGGTCGAGGTCGGCCTTGGCGACGCGGGCGCTCCCGTCGGGGTCGCCGTTCTGTACGTGGAGCCGGTACGGCGGCGCGGCGCCGGCGGGAAGCGCGAAGGTGGCCGTCTGGACGGCGGGGCCGCCGGAGTCGCGGGAGAAGACGCGGGGGCCGAAGAGGTCGAAGCGCGGCTCGGGGAGCTGGAGGACGGCCACGCGGACCCCGCTCCCCTCTCCGCCCTTGGCCCACACCTCGAGGGTGTTCCGCGCCATCAGGTTCACCGGGAGGGTGACGCTCCGCCCCCCCGCCAGCGCGGCGGCGCCCACCACGATCGACCCGTTGAGCCGCACCTGCGCCCGCACCTCGCGCGGGCCCACGGGCTCGGGGACGACGCGGAGGACGTACGCGCCCGTGGGCGACGCCACGTTGAACTGCTCCACCGAGAGCGTCGTCCGGTCGGCGCCCGCCTCGAAGCGGCGCGGCCCGAAGACCG
>DATACF010000382.1:0-1546 GCA_036259235.1 Longimicrobium sp.
ATCGCCAGGGGGACGGGGAAGTCGGCGGGGAGCTGGGGGACGAGGTGCCGGAGCGCCTGCGGCCCCCCGGTGGAGACGCCGATGACCACCAGGTCGACCGCCGGGGCGCCCGTCCGCGCCGGCGCCTCCGCCGGGGGGGACGCGGCCGCCGCCGCGCGGTCCCCGTCCACGGGCGGCACCCGCGCCCCGGCGGCCGCCACGACCTTGGCGACCAGCTCGTCGGCGATCTCGAAGACCTTCTCGGTCGCCAGCGCCGTGGGCTTCTGCACGAAGTCCACCGCGCCCGCCTCGAGGGCGCCGAGCGCCAGCTCCCCCGACTCGTGGGCGATGCTGCACACCACGACGGGGAGGGGGCGGCGGCGCATCTGCTCGCGGAGGAAGCCGACGCCGTCCATCCCGGGCATCATCAGGTCGAGGGTGACGACGTCGGGGCGGTGCTTCTCCACCATCTCCAGCGCCTCCTCGCCGTCGCGGGCGGTCCCCACCACCTGGATGGCGTCGCTGCGGGAGAGCATCTGGCTGACCACCTTGCGGAGGAAGGCGGAGTCGTCCACCACCAGGACCCGGATCGGCTGCTGCATGAGGCTCCTCTAGCTCCGTCCGGGGGCGGGCCCCGCGCCGGGGCCCCGGGTGTACGCGAAGGCCGGGCCGACTTCGTCCATGTGGAAGTCGCTCCCCAGCCGCATGAGCGACTCCGACGCGCCCAGGAAGAGCCAGCCGTCGGCGGGCATCCGCGCCGCCAGCATCCGGGCCACCTTCCGGATGGCGTCGTCGGAGAAGTAGATGAAGACGTTCCGGCAGAAGACGACGTCGGCGCGCGCCAGCGGCCCGGCCTCCTCCTCGTCCAGGAGGTTGGCGACGCCCCAGCGGACGCGCGCGTGGAGGGCGGGGTCGATCCGCCACCCGGCGCCCTTGGGGGTAAAGTAGCGCGCCCGGCGCTCGGGGGAGAGGTTCCTGAGCGAGCGCTCGCCGTAGACCCCGGCGCGCGCCCGGGCCACCAGCGCCGCGCTGGCGTCGCTCCCCACGATCTCGACCGGCGCGCGGTCGAGCCACCCGCCCTCGTCCAGCGCCATCGCGATGCTGAGCGGCTCCTCGCCGGTGCAGCACGCCGCGCTCCAGATCCGCACCGGGCGCCCCCCCCGCGCCTCCACGAGGCGGGGGAGGACGACCCCGGCCAGCGCCTCGATCTGCTCGGCCTGCCGCCAGAAGTACGTCTCCGGCACCGCCAGCCGGTCCATCAGCTCCCCCCACGCGGCTTCCGCGCCGGGGTCGTAGCGGAGGAGGTAGTAGTAGTCGAGGAGGGAGGGGACGCCCCGGGCGGCCACCACCTCGTCGAGGCGCTCCTCGAGCATGTCGAGCTTGGCGTCGGCGAAGAACACCCCCGTCCGCTGCACGATCAGGTCGCGGAGGAGGCGGAGGGCGGTCGCGGAGGCGCCCCGCTTCCCCGGAGCGGCGGCGGCGCCGCCGCGGTGCGCGCCCCACTCACGCATGGCCGCCGCCGGCGGCGCGGAGGTCGAGCCGCTCGAGCGCCAGCGCGGCGGCCCGC
>DATACF010000383.1:0-3333 GCA_036259235.1 Longimicrobium sp.
CGGCCGTTCCCCGCCCGTCAAGCCCGTGTATTGGTCCCGTCGCTGCGTACGTTCGGTGTCCCCCCGGGGGGAGGCGTTCGCGGGAAGCTCCAACAAAACGGAACCCCCGCGACTGCTCGCGGGGGTTCCTGCAGGGGTGAATGACGGGACTCGAACCCGCGACCTCCAGGGCCACAACCTGGCGCTCTAACCGACTGAGCTACGCCCACCGTGTGTGGAGAAAATTCTCCACGAACCACCAGCCTGTCAACTGCCGCCGCGAACCGGGTCCGCGCCGAAGGGCCAACAGAGCGCGCCAGATAGGACTCGAACCTATGACCTACGGCTTAGAAGGCCGTTGCTCTATCCAGCTGAGCTACTGGCGCCCATCACCGGCAGGTCGGGGCGGCCGGATTTGAACCGGCGACCCTCTGCTCCCAAAGCAGATGCGCTACCGGACTGCGCCACGCCCCGATTTAGACCGCCTATACTACCTTGAAATGGTTGATTTGTCAAGCTGAGACACGAGCCATTCGCCCGCCGCGGAGATGGCTTTTCCACGGTGGCTCAGCTCGTTCTTGCGCCCCGGCGGGAGCTCCCCGAACGCGGCGTTCTCGCCCGGGATCCAGAAGAGCGGATCGTAGCCGAACCCGTCCGCTCCCCGAGGCTCGGTGAGGATCGCGCCCTCGCAGGTGCCGACGAACACCTGCTCCTCCCCGCCCGGCAGCACGACGGCCGCGGCGCAGACGTACCGCGCGTCCCGCTCCGGCATCGGAACACCGGCGAGCCGCTCCAGCAGGAGCGCGTTGTTCGCCTGGTCGAGGTCGGCCCGACGGAGGTCGCCGCGGCCGGAGAAGCGCTTGGAGCGGACCCCGGGGTCTCCGCCGAGCGCGTCCACGCCGAGCCCCGAGTCGTCGGCGAGGACGGCGAGACCGGCTAGCCGGGCGAAGTGGCGCGCCTTGGCAAGGGCGTTCTCCTCGAACGTGTCGAACGCTTCGACGGCGTCCTCGGCCGGGCTCTCGGGGATCCCCGCGGCCCGGAGGTCCACCAGGTCGAGCTCCGGGTGCGCCGCGAGGATCTGCCGGATCTCCCGCAGCTTGTCTGCGCTGCGGGTGGCGACCAGGAGCCGCATCAGACGGACACCGCCTCGCGCTGCATGCGGCAGAGCTCGCGGATCCCCGAGGTGGTCAGGCCGACCAGCGAGCTGAGCTGGGCCGCGGTGAACGGCGCCCGCTCCCCGGTGCCCTGCATCTCGATGAGACCGCCGGACTCCAGCGCGACCACGTTGAAGTCCACCTCGGCGCGGGAGTCCTCGGCGTAGTCGAGGTCGAGCACGACCTCGCCGTCCACGATGCCGGCGCTGAGCGCGGCCACGAACTCCCGGAAGGCGGTGGGCGCGCCCGTCCGCTCGCCGATCCAGCGGCAGGCGTCGTAGAGGGCGACGGCGCCCCCCGTGATGGAGGCCGTGCGGGTGCCGCCGTCCGCCTGGAGTACGTCGCAGTCCACGGTGACGGTCCACTCGCCCATGGCGGCCATGTCCACGCTGGCGCGGAGGCTGCGGCCGATCAGCCGCTGGATCTCCTGCGTGCGGCCGCCCACCTGCCCGCGCTCGCGCCGACCGCGCGTGTGGGTCGCGCGGGGGAGCATGGAGTACTCGCCCGTGACCCACCCCTCGCCCCGCCCCTTCCGCCAGGGGGGCACGCCCGCCTCGACGGAGGCGGTGCAGAGGACGCGCGTCTCCCCGAAGGAGACCAGGCACGACCCCTCGGCGTAGCGGGCCACGCCCCGCTCGATGGTGACGGGACGCATCCGGTCCGGCCCGCGGCCGTGCTCTCTTCCGCTCGGTTCAGCCATGCGACGCTTTGCTCCCTCGCTGGAGGATGGAGGTGGTGGAGCGGCCCGGGACGAGCGGCGCGATCACCACCTCGCCCCCGGCGGCGGCGACCTCGTCCGCGCCGACGATCTCCTCCAGGCGGTAGTCGCCGCCCTTCACCAGGACGTCGGGGAGGAGCGCGGCGATCAGCTCGCGCGGGGTGTCCTCGCCGAAGACGGTGACCACGTCCACCGAGGCCAGCGAAGCGAGGACGTAGGCGCGGTCGTCCTGGGGGTTCACCGGACGCCCCGGCCCCTTGAGGCGGCGCACCGAGTCGTCGGCGTTCAGGCCGACCACCAGCACCTCGCCGAGCACGCGCGCGCGGTGCAGGTACTCGGCGTGGCCACGGTGGAGGACGTCGAAGCAGCCGTTGGTGAAGACCACCCGCTCGCTCCGGGGCCGGCCGAAGCGGGCGAGCAGCTCGTCCCGCGCGAGCACCTTGGCGGCGGGATCGGGGACGTGGGTCACGGGGCGGGCGGCTCCTTCACCTGGCCATGGGTTGCGGCGCGGAGCCGCGCCAGGATCTCGCCGGCGCCGCGCTCCAGCAGCTCGGCCGCGAGGAGGTGGCGGGCCGCGGCGGCCTCGGCCCGGGGCGCCGCGGCCTCTCCACGGAGGACGACGTCGCCCTCCAGGTCCGCGACCAGCCCGCGGAGCGTGAGGGTGCCGGCATCGACGACCGCGAGCGCGCCGATGGGGATCTGGCACCCGCCCTCCAGCGCGTGCAGGAAGGCGCGCTCGGCGGCGGCCGCGTCGGCGGCGGCGGGGTCGTGCAGCGGGCGCAGGCGCTCGCGGGCGGAATCGTCGTCGGCGCGGGCGACCACGGCGAGCGCCCCCTGCCCCACCGCAGGGAGCCAGGCGTCCGGCTCCAGGTAGGCGGAGATCCGCGGTCGCCAGCCCAGGCGCAGCACGCCCGCCGCCGCGAGGAGGACGGCGTCGTAGTCGCCGGCGTCCAGCTTGGCGAGGCGGGTGTTCAGGTTCCCGCGAAGGTCCAGCACCTCCAGGTCGGGACGCGCGGCGCGGAGCTGGGCGCGGCGCCGGAGCGAGCTGGTCCCGACCCGGGCGCCGGCCGGGAGGGCGTCCAGCCCGCCGCGCTCGCCCCCGCGGCGGATCAGCACGTCGCGCGGGTCCTCGCGCTCGGTGACGGCCACGATGGCGAGGCCCTCCGGGAGGCGCGTGGGGACGTCCTTGAGCGAGTGGACGGCGAGGTCGGCGTCGCCGCGGAGGAGCGCCTCGTCAAGCTCCTTGGTGAAGAGCCCCTTGTCCCCGATCTTCGCCAGAGGGACGTCCAGGATACGGTCGCCGGTGGTGCGGACCACCTGGATCTCCACCGCGAGGCCGGAGGCGTGCGCGCGGAGCGCGGCCTCGACGGCGCGTGCCTGCCAGAGGGCGAGCTCGCTCCCGCGCGAAGCGATGCGGACGGTCTCCCCGGCGCCGGTCACCACTGGGACTGCGCGCCTTCCAGGATCTTCTGGATCATCTCG
>DATACF010000384.1:0-5568 GCA_036259235.1 Longimicrobium sp.
CCTGGAGCGCGGCGACCGGGTGCTGTTGATGGGGCGCGACTTCGGCCCCGCGGCGGAGCTCGTGGCGGCGGGCGCCGCGCCCGTGCGGGCCGACCTGCGCGACCGGGCGGCGGTGGCGGCGGCGTGCGCGGGGGTGGACGCGGTGGTGCACGCGGGGGCGCTCTCGGCCCCGTGGGGGCCGCGCGAGGCGTTCCACGCGGTCAACGTCGGGGGGACGGAAGGGGTGATCGAGGGGTGCCGGGCGCACGGCGTCGCGCGGCTGGTGCACGTCTCCTCTCCCAGCGTGACCTTCGACGGGCGCGAGGTCCGCGACCAGACGGAGGACGCGCCGTATCCGCGCCGCTTCGCCTCGGTCTACTCGCTCACCAAGAAGGGGGCGGAAGACCGGGTGAACGCCGCGCGCGACGTCCCCTCCGTCATCCTCCGCCCCAAGGCCATCTTCGGCCCCGGCGACCGCGCGCTCCTCCCGCGCCTCGTCTCCGCCGCCCGCCTCGGCCGGCTCCCGCGGGTGGGGGACGGGAAGAACCTCGTCGACCTCACGTACGTGGAGAACGTCGTCCAGGCGATCCTCCTCGCGATCGACTCGACGGCGGCCGTCGGGCGGACGTACACCATCACCAACGACGAGCACGTGCCGCTGTGGGACGCGATCCGGTCCGTCCTGACGAGGCTCGGCGTCTCCGCGCGCCTCCGCCCCGTCCCGCTCCCGGTCGTCCTCGCCGCCGCGGCGCTGATGGAGGCGCGGGCGGCGGTGACGGGGAAGGAGCCGACGCTCACCCGCTACTCCGCCGCCATCCTGGCCCGCACGCAGACGTACGACCTCTCCGCCGCGAAGCGGGATCTCGGCTACGCGCCCGCGGTCTCCGTCGCCGAGGGGATCGACCGCACCCTCGCCGCCTGGACGGAATGAGCGGAGCGCGGACGGCGCCCGAGCTCCGCTGCCACGTTCTCGACACGGGGTACTGCCTCGCGTCCGAGCACCACGTCCTCCGCGGCGCGCCGCGGCGGACCATCGAGTGCCATTCGCTCGTCGCGCTCCTGCACCATCCGGCCGAAGGATGGACGCTGTTCGACGCGGGGTACGCGCCGCGCGTGCTGGACGCGACGGCGCGGTGGCCGTATCGCCTCTACCGCCGCGCGACGCCGCTGCGCATCTCGCCCGATCTCGCGCTGGTGAGCCAGATCGGACGCCTGGGGATCCGGCCGGAGGATGTGAAGCGGATCGTGATCTCCCACTTCCACGCGGACCACGTGGGCGGGCTCCTCGACTTCCCGGACGCGGAATGGATCGCGCTGCGGGAGGCGTACGACGACGTCGCCGGACGGACGGGCTTCGGCGCGCTGCGGCGGGCGTTCCTCCCCGACCTGATGCCGGGCGGCTTCGCGCGGCGGGCGACGCTCCTCCCCGCCCCGTCGGGCCCGCCGGTCCCCGGCCTGGGGCCCACGCACGACCTGCTGGGCGACGGCTCGCTCCTCCTCGTCCGCCTCCCCGGCCACGCGCGCGGGCAGATGGGGATGCTGGCGAGCACGGAGAGCGGCCGCGTCCTCTTCGCCGCCGACGGCGCGTGGCACTCCCGCGCCATCCGCGAGCGGCGCCCCCCGTCGCGCGTCACCGCGCTGGTGGTGGACGACTTCCGCGCGGTGCGCGAGACGATCGACGGGCTGCACGCGTTCGCTAAAGCCTGCCCCGACGTGCGGATCGTCCCCACGCACTGCCCCGAGGCGCTGGCGAGGGAGGTGGAGCGGTGAGGATCGCGCAGGCGGCGGGGGTGGCGGCGGAGTACGCGAAGGCGCGCTGGCGGTGGCGGGCGCTGCGGGGCGAGGCGCTGGCGCGGTACCAGGAGGAGAGGGCGCGGGAGATCGTCCGCTTCGCCGCGGAGCGGGCGCCCTTCTACCGCGCGCACTGGGCGGGACGCGACCTGGCGGAGTGGCGCACGCTGCCGACGGTGGACAAGCGCCTGATGATGGAGCACTTCGACACCTTCAACACCCTCGGCGTCACGCTGGCCGAGACGATGGGGGCGGCGGTCGAGGGCGAGCGGAGCCGCGACTTCCGGACGACGGTGCGCGGGGCCACGGTGGGGATGTCGTCGGGGACGAGCGGCCACCGCGGCCTCTTCGTCGTCTCCCCGCGCGAGCAGACGGTGTGGGCGGGGACGATCCTCGCGCGCGCCCTGCACGAGGCGCCGCTGCGGCGCGGCGGCTTCCGCGTCGCGCTTTTCTTGCGCGCCAACAGCAACCTCTACGAGCGCACCCACGGCGGGCTCGTCCGCTTCCAGTGGTTCGACCTGATGACGCGCCTCCCCGAGTCGGTGGCGGCGCTGAACGAGTATCGCCCGCACCTCCTGATCGGGCCCCCGTCCATGCTCGGCTTCCTGGCCGACGCGCGCGAGGCGGGGACGCTCCACGTTGCCCCGGAGCGGCTGGTCTCCGTCGCCGAGGTGCTGGAGCCGCAGGACGGCGCGCGGCTGGAGCGCGTCTTCGGCGCGCCGGTGCACCAGATCTACCAGTGCACCGAGGGGCTCCTGGGCGTCAGCTGCCGCGCCGGGTCGCTCCACGTGCAGGAAGACCTCGTCGCCCTCCAGCTGGAGCCGCTCGACGCCGACCGGGTGACGCCGATCGTGACGGACCTGCGGCGCACCTCGCAGCCCATCGTCCGCTACCGGCTGAACGACGTGCTGCGGATGGAGTCCGCGCCCTGCCGCTGCGGCTCGCCCTGGCGGGTGATCCGCGCCATCGAGGGGCGCGCCGATGACGTGGTGTACCTGGAGTCGAACGGCGGCGGGACGCGGACCTTCTTCCCCGACACCATCCGGCGGATGGTGCTCCTGGGGAGCCCGGACATCGACGACTACCAGGCCTTCCAGGAGCGCCCCGGCCACCTCCGCGTCCACCTCGCCCTCCGCCCCGGCGCCGACTTCGCCGCCGCCGCCGCCACCGTTCGCGAGAGCGTCCGCGCCGTCGCCGCCCAGTACGACGCCCGCCCCCCCGAGCTCCACCTCGAGCCCGGCCTCGCCCCCGTCCCCCCCGGCGCCAAGCGCCGCCGCGTCCAGCGGCTGGGGTAGCGGATGAAGATCCTCGTCACCGGGTCGCGGGCGCCCGTGGCGCTGGAGATGGTGCGGGCGTTCGCGCGGGGCGGGCACACCGTCTACGCGGCGGACACGATGCGGTGGACGATGGCGAGCCACAGCCGCCACCTCGCGCGCCACGTCCAGGTGCCGCCGCCGCGCTTCGACCGCGAGGGGTTCGCGGCGGCGCTGGAGCGCGTCGTGGTCGACGAGGGGATCGACGTCGTCGTCCCCACCTCCGAGGAGGTCTTCCACGTCGCGCGGGCGTACGACCGGCTGGCGGCGCGGACGCGCGTGTTCACGATGCCGCTCCCCGTCCTCGCGGAGCTCCATCACAAGGGGCGATTCCAGGCGCTCGCCGCCTCCCTCGGCGTCCGCACCCCGCGCACGACGGTCGTCTCGTCGGCGGACGAGCTTCGCGCGGCGCTCCCCGATTTCCCCGCGTATCTCCTGAAACCGGCGTTCAGCCGCTTCGCCACGCGGATCGTCACCAATCGCGGCCCGCTGGCGGGGAAGGCCGGGCTCGGCGAGGTCCGCCCGACGGCGGACGAGCCGTGGCTGGTGCAGGATTTCGTCGAAGGCGAGCTGGTGTGCACCTACAGCACGCTGCACGAGGGCCGCGTGACGGCGCACTGCGCGTACGAGACGCCCTTCAAGGTCGACGGCGGCTCCGGCGTGCGCTTCGTTTCGGTCGGCGGCGCCCCGTCGCTCGGCGGTGTGTCGCGGATCGGCGCCGCGCTGGGCTACACCGGCCAGCTCTCGTTCGACTTCATCCGCACCGGCGACGGCCTCGTCGTCCTCGAATGCAACCCCCGCGCGACCAGCGGCGCGCACCTCCTGGACGCGGAGAAGCTCGCCGGCGGCATCCTCGATCCCCATCAGCCCACGTGGACCGAGCCGCCGGGGAGGCACGGACAGCTCTGGGCCCCCCTCCTGGCGAGCGCGAAGGGGACGCCGCGCGGCCGCCGGGGCGCCCTGGCCCGCGCGCTGGCGACCGGCGGCGACGTGGTGATGCGGCCGGGCGACCCCCTCCCCGCGCTGGCGCAGCTCCGCCTGGCCCTCCACTTCGCCCGCGTCGCCCGCCGCCACGGCCTCTCGCTGACGGCCGCGACGACGCACGACATCGAGTGGAACGGCGAGCCGTGACCGCGCTCTACGACCGCGCCACCCTCGACCGCGTCCCCTGGCCCGCGACGCGGGACGGCGGCTACGCGCGCCGCGTCCTGGCGCCGCTTGTGGAGCACGGCCCCGCGGCGTTCATCGACAACGTGCACGCCGAGGTGCGCGTGCTGGCGGCGGACGGCCACGCGCTCCCCCTGGTGCTGTCCGACCCCGCGCGCGCCGGCGCCGACTCGTACGTCGTCTCGCCGACCAACCACTACGTCGACTACGGCAAGCGCGAGGTGGAGCTGGAGATGGGCGGCGCCTCCGTCCTCCGCGCCGTCCTCCCGCCGCTCCTGGAGGGCTTCCGCCCCCTCTTCCGCTGGGGCGGCATCGACCGCGTGGCGTACGTCAACAACTGGCTCCTGTCGACCAACCTCCACCCGCGGCTCGCGCCGGACGTCCTCCGCGACATCCGCGACCTCGTCGCCGCGACGTTCCCCGACCGCGCGGTGGTCTTCCGCTCGGTCAACGAGACGCTGAACGCGGAGCTGATGCGCGACCTGCGGCGTCTGGGCTTCCGCCCCGTCTTCAGCCGCCAGGTGTACCTGTACGACCCGCGGACGCCCGGCGCCGTCCCCCGCTCGCTCCGCCAGGACGCCGGCCTCGCGCGCCGCGGCCCGTACGCCTGGGCGGGCGCGGACGACATCGGCGACGACGAGGTGCCGCGGCTGCGGGAGCTGTACGCGCAGCTCTACCTGGAGAAGTATTCGCCCTTCAACCCGGGGTTCACCGAGCGCTTCGTGGCGTCGGCGCTGCGGGAGCGCTGGCTGGAGGTGTTCGCGCTGCGGCGGGAGGGGCGGACGGTGGCGACGGTCGGCTTCGTGGAGCGCGGCGGGACGATGACGGCGCCGCTGATCGGCTACGACCGCGCGCTCCCGGCCGAGGAGGGGCTGTACCGGCGGATCTCGTACAAGCTGGTGGAAGAGGCGCGCGCCCGCGGGCTCCTCCTGAACCAGAGCTCCGGCGCAGCCGCATTCAAGCGCTTCCGCGGCGGCGTCCCCGCCATGGAGATGAGCCTGGTCTACGACCGCCACCTCCCGGCGCGCGCCCGGCTCCCCTGGCGCGTGCTGGAGACGGCGTCGCGGCGCGCCATCGTCCCCCTGATGCGGCGGATGAAGCTGTAGCCGTCCGGAACACGGCGGGTGGGGGAGGGTGATACTGTAGGGGCGGGTTCGCGATAACCTCACCTTACGGGCGCGTCGCGAAGTCCTTCGCCACCCCCGGTTGAAACCGGGGGCTGGAAAATCACGAAGTCCGCCTTCGCGGACTCCTCGTCGCCGGCCTCGCGGCGAAGGCGGCCGGGGCGCATCGAACGAGTCTCGCGGCGAGACCGGGC
>DATACF010000385.1:0-1561 GCA_036259235.1 Longimicrobium sp.
CCGCTGATGCCCGACTTCGGCGCGCGGCTCCTGGCCGACCTCGACGCCGACGTCCCCGCGGCGACGTGGGACGACGCGCTGGGCGGCGTGCGCCCGGGGGCGCGGGTGCGGCTGGAGGCGGCCGCCTACTTCCCCGACCCACGTTCTCGCGTGTCGGTCGCGCGCATCGCGACGACGCGGGCCGAGCGCGCGCGGGAGGCGGAGGCCGCGGCGGTGTAGGCGGTCCGGTCCGATCGCGAAAGGGCCGACGATCCGCCGGGGGCGTGTGCTCCCGGCGGATCGGCGTGTTGACACGCTTCGCCCGCGTCGGCAGCTTCGGCGGCGTTCCGATCTTCACGTGCCCCGGCTGGACGACCCCGCTCTCGCGATGATGCCCGAAGACGACGTGACCGCGCCGAACGTCCCCGTGTGGGAGGACGGCGCGTGGGAGGCGCTCCCGCGGCTGGAGGGGGACGTGGAGGCGGACGTCTGCGTGGTCGGGCTCGGCGGCTCGGGGCTGACGTGCATCGGCGCACTCCTCGGGCTGGGCCGGACGGTGATCGGGATCGACGCGGGGGCGGTGGGTGGCGGCGCGGCGGGGCGGAACGGCGGATTTCTCCTGGCGGGGACGTCGCGCTTCTACCACGACGCGGTGGCGGCGCTGGGGCGCGAGCGGGCGCGGGCGCTCTACGCGATGACGGCGGCGGAGATCGGGCGGATCGCGGCGGAGACGCCGGAGGCGGTGCGGCGCGTGGGGTCGCTGCGCATCGCCGCCTCGGCCGAGGAGGAGGCGGACTGCCGCGCGCACCGGGAGGCGCTGCGGGCCGACGGCTTCCCCGCCGAGGCGTACGAGGGGCCGGAAGGGCGGGGGATGCTGATCCCCACCGACGCGGCCTTCCACCCCCTGCGCCGCTGCCGCGCCCTCGCCCGCGCGGCGCTGGCGGGCGGCGCGCGGCTCTTCGAGCACGCTCCCGCGGTCGAGATCGGCGCCGGCTTCGTGCGGACGCCCGCCGGCCGGGTGCGGTGCGGGCGGACCGTCGTGGCGGTGGACGGCGGGCTCGACCGCCTGGTCCCCGCGCTGGCCGGGCGGGTGCGCACCGCGCGGCTCCAGATGGTGGCGACGGCGCCGCTGTCCGAGATCCGCTTCCCGCGCCCCGTCTACATGCGCTGGGGATACGAGTGGTGGCAGCAGCTTCCCGACGGCCGCATCGCGCTGGGCGGCTTCCGCGACCGGGCGGGCGAGGGCGAGTGGACGCACGACGCCGGGCCGTCGGAGCCCGTGCAGGGAATGATCGAGCGCTTCCTCCGCGAGTCGCTCGGCGTGGACGTCCCGATCACCCACCGCTGGGCCGCGTCCGTCGGCTACACGGCGGACGGGATGCCGGTCCTCGAAGAAGTGCAGCCCGGCGTCTGGGCCACCGGCGGCTACAGCGGCACGGGAAACGTGGTCGGCGCCCTCCTCGGCCGCGCCGCCGCCGAGCTCGCCGTCGAAGGACATTCGGAGATCGCGGCGCCCTTCCTCGGCGGCTGATCCGGCCCCGCCAAACCAATCTCACGCAGAGCAGCAGAGTCAGCAGAGAAC
>DATACF010000386.1:0-2486 GCA_036259235.1 Longimicrobium sp.
GCTGGAGACGCGCGACCCCAACGGCGAGGGGCAGCGCCCGGCCTTCGCGGGGCAGACGCGGGCGTGCGGGGTCCGCTCGGGCGTGGCCTTCGACGTCCAGGTGGTCGCCCGGGGGCTCCGGAACCCCTGGTCGGTGGAGCCCCTCCCCGACGGGCGGTTCCTGGTGACCGAGAAGCCGGGGCGGCTCCGCATCGTCGCGGCGAACGGCCAGGTGGGCCCGCCGGTCGCGGGGGTGCCCGAGGTCGACGCGCGCGGGCAGGGCGGGCTCCTCGACGCGGCGCTCAGCCCCCGCTTCGCCACCGACCGCACCGTCTTCTGGAGCTTCACCGAGCCGCGCCAGGGGGGGAACGGGACCAGCGTGGCCCGCGGCGTCCTCTCGGCCGACGGGACGCGCCTCGAGCAGGTGCGCACCATCCTCCGCACGCGGCCCACGTACAACAACAACATGCACTACGGCTCGCGGCTGGCCTTCGGGCCCGACGGGATGCTGTACGTGACGATGGGCGAGAGATCGGCCCGCGAGACGCGCCCGCAGGCGCAGGAGCTGGGGAGCCACCTGGGGAAGACGCTCCGGGTGACGACGGATGGCGCCCCGGCCCCCGGGAACCCCTTCGCCGGGCGCGCGGGGGCCCTCCCCGAGATCTGGTCGACGGGGCACCGCAACATCCAGGCGGCCGCCTTCGACCCCGAGGGGCGCTTCTGGACGATCGAGCACGGGACCCGCGGGGGCGACGAGCTGAACCGGGTGGAGGCGGGGAAGAACTACGGGTGGCCGACCGTGGCCTACGGGATCGAGTACCGCGGCGGCACCATCTCCTCGGCGCTGGGCGAGGCCACGACGGCGCGCGCGGGGACGGAGCAGCCGGTCTACTACTGGGACCCGGTGATCGCGCCTTCGGGGGCGCAGGTCTACACCGGGAGCGCCTTCCCCGCGTGGCGCGGGAGCCTCTTCGTGGGCGGGCTGGCGAGCATGCGGCTGGTGCGGCTGGTGATCGGCGAGAACGGCCGCGTCACCGGCGAGGAGCACCTCCTCGCCGACCGCGGCGCCCGGATCCGCGACGTCCGCCAGGGCCCCGACGGCGCCCTCTACGTGGTCACCGATGCCGAGAACGGCGAGCTCTGGCGGATCGCGCCGCGGCGGTGAGCGGGCGACGGGGGGAAACGACGAAGCACCGGGGCGTCGCCGCGCCCCGGTGCTTCGTTCGTCTTCCGCCCCGCGCGCGTCACACCGGACGGCGTTCACGTCCGGGCCGACAGCGCCCGGCCGGGCGTCAGGGCGTGAAGGTCGAGTTCTGCGCCTTGGGCGTGCCGCGGCCGCCGGGGCCGTAGACCGCGGTGACGAGCGCGTCGGCCCAGTTGCTCCCGTCCATGTTGCTGTTGTCGAGCGCCGGGTTCTTCAGCTCGCGGCTGATCCCGCTCTGCGCCGAGACGGCGGCCGAGGCGTACTGGGTGCGGTCGACGGTCAGCGTGTCGCTGAGGCCGTAGGGCCGCGCGATCTTGATGGCGTCGAGGCTGTTCGCCAGCGCGAGCGCGCCACCGTACGCGTAGTCGACCGTGGCGCCGCCGTTCAGCGTCGTGTTCGTCGAATTCCCCAGCACGACGTAGCCGCCGGACGCGACCGGGACCGAGCTGGCGACCAGGTGGTACGGCCGCCGCCCCGACGCCGCCGAGTCGGCGACGACCAGGTTCTGGAGGTCGACCGCGCGGCTGCCGGCGTTGTAGACCTCGAACCACTCGAGGTCGGTGTCGGCGGTGGTGGGCCCCACGGGGTTGACCATGACCTCGTTGATCACCAGCAGGTACTGCACGTCGGTCTCCAAGAGGACGCGGAAGGAGAACGAGGTGACCGAGGGCGGCATGCTGAGCTTCCACTGCTGGCTCTGCGACACCTCGTCCTTGTCCAGGATCTCGTTGTACGCGTAGTACGGCTTCGTGCCGTATCCGTCGAAGTCGGCGGTGCCCGCGTCGACGACGCTGATCGTCCCCGTCCCGCCGGTGACCGTGGGCCCGCTGGAGAAGAACACCTGGATCCCCTCGGGGTCGGAGACGGTGCCGTCCGGCGTCCCCATCGCCTCGTTCATGAGGTTCTGGACGGTGGCGTCGAAGGTGAAGAGCTCCGTTCCGCTGTCGTAGCTCACGTTGCTGGAGGTGAGCCTCACGAAGGTGTTCTGCCCGTCGATGACGACCCCCGCCGCCTCGCCGGCGCCGCCGGAGGCGGGCTCGCAGCGGAGGCTGCTGCGGGTCCCGACGCAGTCGAAGGCCTGGAGGGCCGTCACGGGAACCGCCGGCCCCTTCCCGCGCGGGGTGAGCGGCTGGTCGGAGCAGGCGCCCAGAACGGCGGCTGCGAGGAGCACGGAGGTCGAGAGGCGCATGTTTTGTCCGGATCAGGGAGTGGGTGGCGAGAACGAGAAAACGGATCGCCGCCGTGGGACGTGCCCCCGGCGGCGATCCGCCTGATACCTGGAATGTCGCAGCTTTGCGCGCCC
>DATACF010000387.1:0-11294 GCA_036259235.1 Longimicrobium sp.
CGCGTACGGACCAGGCGCTCCAATTCAGCCTGGTCTCCGTCGCGCAACTTGATTGTGCGAATTGGCATTGGCATGTCGAGCAATCTAATACTCGGCAGACCAAAATGCACGACATTTCAGTGGCAGTACACTAGCCGGCGAGCCTGGACGCTGGTCGAAACGCCACGATCCCCCCCCCCACCACCCTCCGAACAGCGGGAGCGCACGCTGCGCGGCGCGGATCGGTGTACGCCAAGCACCGCGCCAGAGGCGGACCTCGCGACTCGCCGGCTAGATTCCTCGGGAGCCCGCCAGGCAATGGAGCGGGAACAGGGGCCGGTGCGCGGGCTCCGCTCGAATGACAGCGACGGGCGCAGTCGTAAAAACATGAGGGGCGCCCGGCTGAGTGGCCGGGCGCCTTCACGTATCCCGAACGTCTCGCTCCGCTTGCCCCGCGCACCCCCGCGCTCCACTTTCCGGGTCACACCCGTCCGCTCCGCCCCACCTCTCCCGAAGATCCGCCCATGCTCCGCGCGCTCCTCGCCGCCGTCCTCGGCCTCTCGCTGGCGACCGCCCTCCCGGCGCAGACCCCCGCGCCGCCCCCGAATCCTTCGACGACGCAGACGACGCCCGAAACGCCGTCTTCCATCGACGCGCCCGCCGCGCCGGCCGCCGACACGGGGCGGGTGGCGGTGCCGCCGCCGTCGGAGAAGGCGGTGCGGTACCACCGCTCGGGGAACGTGCTCTGGGTGATCGGGACGCTGTGGGGGCTCCTGGTCCCCGCCGTCATCCTCTTCTCCGGGCTCTCGGCGAAGATCCGCGACCGGGCGCGGCGCATCGGGCGGGGCGGATGGTTCCTCACGCTGGTGCTCTACGGGGCGGCGTACACGCTGCTGACCTTCGCCGTCGACCTCCCGCTGGCGTACTACACGGGCTTCGTCCGCGAGCACGCGTACGGGCTCTCGAACCAGAGCGCGGGCGCGTGGTGGGGCGACACCTTCAAGGCGCTGGCGATCGGGATCGTGGGGCTCGCCCTCACCCTCTGGATCCCGTACCTGCTGCTGCGGAAGAGCCCGCGCCGGTGGTGGCTCTACACCTCGCTGGCGCTGGTGCCGCTGGTGGTGTTCTTCATCTGGCTCGCGCCGGTCGTCATCGACCCGGTGTTCGACCGCTTCGGGCCGATGAAGGACAGGGCGCTGGAGGCGCGCATCCTGGCGCTGGCCGACCGCGCGGGGATCGAGGGCGGGCGCGTCTACGAGGTGGCGAAGCGCGAGGACACCAACGCGGTCAACGCCTACGTCACCGGCTTCGGGCCCTCGAAGCGGATCGTCCTCTGGGACACGCTCCTGGAGAAGATGGACGAGCGCGAGACGCTCTTCGTGATGGGGCACGAGATGGGGCACTACGTCCTGCGGCACGTCGTCTGGACACTCGCGCTGGCGGTGATCGGGATCTTCGCCTCGTTCTGGGCGGTGCACGCCGGCGCGGGGTGGCTGATCGGGAAGTACCGCCACCGCTTCGGCTTCGACACGCTGGCCGACCCCGCGTCGTACCCGCTCCTGATCCTCATCACCTCCGTGGTGGGGCTCCTGGCCACGCCGCCGCTCCTCGCCTTCGCCCGCCACCTCGAGCACGAGGCCGACCGCTTCGGCCTCGAGCTCACGCGCGACAACCACGCCGCGGCCCGCGCCTTCGTCAAGCTCCAGCAGGAGAACCTGGCCGTCCCCTACCCCGGCCCCGTCTACACCTTCTTCCAGGAGTCCCACCCCTCCCTCGGCCACCGCGTCGAGTTCGCCAACGAGTACCGGCCGTGGGAGACCGGGCAGCCGCTGAAGTACGGGGACAAGTTCGAGTAGAGGGCGGCCGGAGCGTGCGTCAGACCATGCACTCCATGGCGCTGTTGCTGACCAGGACCCACTTGGTGGCCCCGACGACTTTCCCCAGGGCGTCGGTGACCTGGACGCTGAAGGAGAAGTTCGCCGAAGCGCTCGCGGTGTACTCGTTCCCGGAACCGCCCCCCGAGCTGCCCCCCGACCACTGGTACGTGTACGGGGGCGTTCCGCCGGACGCCGCGGCGAACCAGGTGCACGTGCTGTAGGGCCGGATGGCGCTGGGTCCGTTGATGACGACCTTCAGCGGGGGTGGCGGGTCGACGACCGAGACGGTGGTGCTCCCCGAGACGCCGTCGACGACCGCCGCGATGGTGACGCTCCCCGATGCGATCGCCGAGATGGCGCCCGCGGACGAGATGGTCGCCCGCGACGTGTTGCTGCTGGACCAGGCGCTCACGGTACTGCTGGTGAAGCTGTTGCCGGCATCGTAGCCGTACGCCGTGCACGTCCCCGAGGTCCCCACCTCCATCTGCGCGGGACAGCTCACACTCACGCGCGTGGTGGGACCGACGAGCAGCCGCGGCCCCGTGGGCGTGACGCCGTCCGTGGCGGGCTCGCCGCAGCCGGCCAGCAGCAGCATCGCGAGGGCGGAGATCCGGTTCCTGATCCGCATGAGCGCCTCCAAAGATCGAGAGTGGGGGACCGATCCAACACCAAAGGGACAAATTAAGCCGAATACTGGTTAAGTCAACATTCGTCTCAAAGAGTGCGCACCCAACTCTCATCCTTCACCCGTTCACCCCGATGAACCGCCTTCGCACCGCCTCTCTCCTCTTCCTCCTCACTCTCGCCGCGTGCGCGGGCGACGCGCCGCGCGCGGCGCCGGACACCGCGGCTGGCGGAAGCGGTGGGAGGTGAACGCCGACACGACGCTCCTCACCTTCCACCTCCGCGACGACGTCTGGTGGCACGACGGGAAGGAGACGTCGGCGCACGACGTGAAGTTCTCGTACGAGCGGGCGCGCGACCCGCGCACGGGGTTCATCTACTCCGGGCTCTGGACCCACTACGGCGAGGCCGAGGTCCCGGACTCGTTCACCTTTCGCGTCCGGATGCGCCCCCCACGCCGAGTTCCTCGACGTCGGGCGCGTCTTCGCCCCCGTCCCCAGGCACGTGCTGGAAGGCACGGCGCCCGAAGACCTCAGGCGCCGCCCCTTCGCCACCCGCGCCCCGGTGGGGAACGGCCCCTTCCGCTTCGTCTCCCGCGCGCCGGGGCAGAGCTGGACCTTCGCCGCCAACGAGCGGTGGCCGGAAGAGCTGGGGGGACGGCCGTACGCCGACCGCCTGGTCTACCGCGTCATCCCCGAGCCCACCGCGCTCTTCGCCGAGCTGCAGACGGGCGGGATCGACGTCTGGATCGCGCCGCCGCCGGAGTACGCGGAGCGGCTGAAGGCGTCGGACCGGGCACGCCTCGCCGCGTCCAGGGCGCCCGCCCCGACGCCCCCGGCGACTGGGTCGGCGTCGACCGCTGGTGGCTCCTGCCGTCGATGCGCGAAGCCGCCCGGTGACGCGCGGCCGATTCCCCGAGATGGCCGTTCGGCCGTCTCCGCGCCGACACGGCGCGTGGGGAAACGGGATCACGCCCGCGATGCGCCCTGCCCTGCCTCTGGCGAACCGCCGCCGCCGGATGTATACCGGGAGGATCACCCTCGCGAACGACATCCTCCGAACCGCGCAAGGCCATGACCTCCCGGAGCCTCGTCCTCCTCCCCCTCGCCGCCCTCCTCCTCGCCGCGCCGGGCGCGGAGGCGCAGCGCCGTCCCGCCGCGCGGGCGCAAGCGTACGACAGCGTCTTCTTCGGAAGCCTCCAGTACCGGATGGTGGGCCCCAGCCGGGGCGGCCGGGTCACCGCCGTCACCGGCGTCCCCAGCGAGCTCCACACCTTCTACATGGGCTCCACCGGGGGCGGGGTGTGGAAGACGACGAACGCCGGGATCACCTGGCAGAACGTCTCCGACCCCTACTTCACCGAGGCGTCGATGGGCGCCCTCGACGTGGCGCCGTCGAACCACGCCATCGTCTGGGCGGGGACGGGGTCGGACGGGATCCGCAGCAACGTCTCCACCGGCCGGGGCGTCTACCGCTCCCTCGACGCCGGGAAGACGTGGGCGCACATGGGCCTCCGCGAGACGGGGCAGATCGGCGGCGTCCGCGTCCACCCGAACGACCCCAACACGGTGTTCGTCGCCGCGGTGGGGAACGTCTTCCGCCCCAACCCCGAGCGCGGCCTCTTCCGCACCCGCGACGGCGGGCGGACGTGGGAGAAGGTCCTCTTCGTCTCCGACAGCACCGGCGCGGTCGACGTCGAGCTCCAGCCGGGGAGCCCGAACGTCGTCTACGCCTCGATGTGGCGCGCCGAGCGCAAACCCTGGACGGTCATCAGCGGCGCGCGCGAGGGTGGGATCTACAAGAGCACCGACGGCGGCTCCACCTGGCGGAAGCTGACCAGCGGCCTCCCCGGCGAGCTCTTCGGGAAGAGCAACGTCGCCGTCAGCGCGGCGAACCCGAACCGCGTCTACGCGCTCATCGAGGCGAAGCCGGGGGGCGGGCTCTACCGCTCGGAGGACGCGGGGGAGACGTGGACGCAGGTGAGCGCCGACCCGCGCCTCATCACCCGCCCCTTCTACTACATCAACATCACCGCCGACCCCAACGACGCGGACGTCGTCTACGTCGGCACCGAGGGCTTCTACCGCTCGGCCGACGGCGGGCGGACGTGGACGACGGTGCCGACGCCCCACGTCGACAACCACGACCTCTGGATCCACCCCCGCGACTCGCGGATCATGGTCCAGTCGAACGACGGCGGCGCCAACGTCACCCTCGACGGCGCGCGGAGCTGGTCGTCCATCTACAACCAGCCCACCGCCGAGATGTACCAGGTGTACGTCGACGGCCAGTTCCCCTACCGGCTGTACGGCGCGCAGCAGGACAACACCACGCTCATCCTCCCGTCCCTCCCCCTCAACCGCTTCTCGCCGGACGACCCCGTCCAGACGTGGCGCGTGGGGCCGGGGTGCGAGACGGGGCCGATCATCCCCCACCCCACCAACCCCGACACCGTCTACGGCTCGTGCAAGGGGCAGTTCAGCCGGATGTCGCTCCGCACCGGGCAGGAGAAGCAGTACTGGGTGGGGGCGCAGTCGCTCTACGGGAACCCGGGGAAGGACCTGATCTTCCGCTTCCAGCGCGTCTCCCCCATGGAGATCTCGCCGCACGACCCGCGCGTCCTCTACTACGGCTCGCAGCACGTGCACCGGACGACGGACGAAGGCGTGACCTGGGAGACGATCTCGCCCGACCTGACGGCGAACGACCCGCGCTACCAGCAGCGGCCGTCGGGGGAGCCGATCACGCTGGACGTCACCGGCGAGGAGTTCTACAGCACGCTGTACGCGATCGAGGAGTCGCCGCTGGAGCCCGGCGTCATCTGGACCGGGGCCAACGACGGCCCCATCCACGTCACCCGCGACGGGGGGCGGACGTGGCAGAACGTGACGCCGCGCGGCCTCCCGCCGGGGGGGCGGGTGCAGACGCTGGAGCCGTCGCCGCACCGGCGCGGGTCGGCGTACGTGGCCGTCCTCCGCTACCTGTTGGGCGACTTCCAGCCGTACATCTACCGCACCGACGACTACGGGCGGACGTGGACGCGGCTGACCGACGGGCGCAACGGCGTCCCGGCCGACCACCCCACCCGCGTGGTCCGCGAGGACCCGGACCGCGAGGGGCTCCTCTACGCGGGGACGGAGTTCGGGATGTTCGTCTCCTTCGACAACGGGGCGAGCTGGCGGCCCTTCCAGCTCAACCTCCCGGCCACGCCGGTCACCGACCTCAAGGTGCACCGGAAGGACCTGGTGGTGGCCACGCAGGGGCGCTCGTACTGGATCCTCGACGACCTCTCGCCCCTCCACCAGCTCCGCGACTCGGTCACCGCGGCACGCGCCTGGCTCTTCGCGCCGCGCGAGGCGGTGCGCTTCCGCTACTTCGGCGGCTTCGGCGGGCCCGAGTCGGGGGCGTACCGGCCGGACGCGCCGCAGTACCCGGCGTACGGGGCGACGATCGACTACTACCTGGCCGAGGCCCCGGCGGGCGAGGTGCGGCTCGACGTCCTCGACGCGCGGGGGAGCCTCGTCCGCAGCTTCGGCAGCGACAGCGCGGGGGCGGCGCCGCCGATGGAGCGCGCGGGGACGCCGCTGCTGGCGAAAACGGCGGGGACGCACCGCTTCACCTGGGACATGACCCTGCCCGGGCCGTGGGACCCCAACCCGCGCCGGAGCGGGCGGGGCGGGCCCCTCGTCGTCCCCGGCGCCTACACCGTGCGGCTCACCGTGGGCGACTGGAGCGCGTCGCGGCCGCTGGTGCTCCGCCCCGACCCGCGGAGCGCCGCGGACGGGGTGACGCAGGCGGTGCTGGAGGAGCAGCTGGCGCACAACCTCCGCGTCCGCGACCTCATCAGCGACGTCAACCGCCTGGTGGCGCGCGTACAGGCCGCGAAGCGCACCGCGACCGGCGACGCGCTGGCGCGGATCACGGCGCTCGAATCGAGACTGGTCGCCGAGGCGGTGCGCTACGGGCGGCCGGGGCTCCAGACGCACATCACCTATCTCTACGGCCTCACCACCCAGGCCGACCAGCGGGTGGGCCGCGACGCCGTCGAGCGCTACCAGGTCCTCCGCCGCGACCTCGACGCCGCCGAGGCCGAGGCGCGCGCCATCCTCGGCGAGGCGCCGGCGACGCGGTAGGGCCGCGGGCCGGACGCCGCGGAACGCGCGAGAGGGTGGAAGCGAGGCCACGGTCCCGCCTGGACGGCCGACACGAAACGCTCGGGGCCTAGGGCGGCCACGGTCGTCCGGAACGCTTCGCGCTCCAGCTCGCTCGCCTCGCGCGACTTCCACTGGTCGCTGTAGAGGAGCGCGAGGCTGTGCGGGGTGGTGGCCATACGCGGGTGCTCCGGCCCCAGGCACCGCGCTTTCCCGGACCTTCGTCGACGGCGTGCGGCTCTGGACGAGGGGCTGGACGCCGCGGCGACGCGCTGCGTCCGCTGATCGGGCTGTTTCGGACGATACGAATCCCGCCCGGCGAAGCACCGCGCTTCGCCGGGCGGGATCTTTTCGCCTCCATCAGGCGAGTCAGGTGGCGTGACTGCTCGCCAGAGTAGACGATGCCCTGTTACGCGAGGGGTTCGCGCAAGCACTCTCTTTCGGCGCAAACATGCCGATACACGGGCTGCAGATTTATTTCCCGCCCCTTTATCTATGATGCACTCACCAGTCGGTTCAGTTACCCCAGCACGAGAGAGGTTCCCATGGATCCGTTCCGCAGTGTGGTCGATCCGTTCGGCGTCCCCGGAGACCCGATGGAGGAGGTGCTGTCGCTGCAGACCTACATGGAGGAGTCCGTGACGGGCGCGGACGATACGACGCTCTACTGCCCCGGCCACACCAGCACGTGCATCGTGACCAGCACCTGCCCCGTGACGCCTACGCAGCAGAAGCCCTCCACGTCGTGACACGTGTAGGCCCAGGTTGACCCCGGGTGCACCCCGCTTCACAGGGGGTGCACCCTTCCCCTTATCCCGCCTCGTGATGAGCGCTTACGACGCCTCCTCCTTCCAGCTCCTCGATCCGGAGTTTTACCGGTCCATCGGGGAGCGGAGCCCCGACACGGAGTTCGTGGACACCGTGCGCGCCGTACTCGGGCCGGACGGCTGGGGGATCCATCCCGGCGGAGTGTGGACGTATCTGCAGCCCGACGGGTGGAGCGGCCCCAGGCAGGGGTGGAAGCTGCACGTGTCGGCCACGCCGGGGAACGCCGTCACCGTCCTTTCCCAGGTGGCGTCGGTGCTCCGCACGGAGCCCGCGGCGTTCAAGTTCGCCTCCGACGCCTTCATGCTCGCCCTCCTGCTCGGGAAAAACTGGCCGCGCGAGGGGGGAGGGAAGTTCATCACCGTCTATCCGGCGGACGAGGACCAGTTCAGGCGCCTGTCCGAAGCGCTCGCCGCCGCGACGGCGGGCCAGGACGGGCCGTACATCCTCTCCGACCGCCGGGTCCCGGGAAGCCGGGTCGTGTTCTACCGCTACGGGCAGCACGTGGCCGACGAGGAAGTGGACGCGCAGGGGAACCGGCGCCAGCAGATCCGCGCGCCTTCCGGCGAGGCGGTGTCGGACCGCCGCCGCGGCCACTACCAGGTGCCGGAGTGGGTGGAGGACCCGTTCGGCGCCGCCGGGGTGAGGGAGGTGGACGCGAGCGCCCGGAAAGTGACGCTGAACGGACGCTACGAGGTGCAGCGCGTCGTTCGGTACTCGAACACGGGCGGAATCTACCGGGCGCGCGACCTGGAGAGCGGCGAGACGGTGATCGTTCGCGAGGCGCGCCCCAACACCGGGTGGGTGGACGGCGCAACGGACGCCGTGGCGCTGCTGCAGAAGGAGGCGAGGGTCCTCCAGCGAATGGAGGGCACCGGCTTCGCGCCCCGGTTGATCGACACCTTCCAGCGGTGGGAGCACCAGTACCTCGTCCAGGAGAACGTCGAGGGGATGGTGCTCCGGGACCATGTCCTCAAGCGGTATTTCAAGCGCCGGACCCTCGCCAGCCCCCGCCGGCTCTTCTGGCTCTTCCGCCGCCTTCTCCGGGAGCTGGTCCGGGGAGTGGAGTCGTTCCACCAGCGCGGGATCATCCTTCGCGACCTCAGCTCCGGCAACGTGATGGTGCGCCCGGACGGGACCCTCTGCTTCATCGACTTCGAGATCAGCTGGGAGCGGGGGACGGAGCAGACCGTGGCCCGGATGCACACGCCGGGGTTCGCCTCGCCCGAGCAGATGGGCGGCGGTGAGCCCACGGGGGCGGACGACTTCTATGCCCTCGGCGCGATGGTGGTGGAGCTCTGCTCCTTCATGGCGGCGGGAATCGGCCTCAACCCGGAAGGCGTGCTCGCCACCGCGGGGATGATGCTCGCCGAAGTCGGGCTTCCGAAGGATCTGCTGACGATCGCGCGGCGGCTCCTGGACCCCGACCCGTCGGCGCGGTGGACGGGCGACGACGTCCGCCGCGCGCTCGAACGCATTCCCACGTCCCGGATCCCATGGCGGGCCTCCGAGCTCGGACGAGCGCTGCGTGCCGAGACATGGAAGAACGGCGCCGAGGTCGAAGCGGAGGCGCTGGCCGCCTGCGAAGCGGTGTGCGAGTTCTTCGAGAGAAGCGCCGACCCCGCCAGCGACCATCGCCTGTGGCCGTCCTCGCCGGCGGCCTACCACGTCAACCCGGTCTGCGTCCGCTTCGGCGCCTGCGGCCCGATCGAGTTCGTGCGGCGCGTGCGCGGACGCTGTCCCGGCGCGTGGCTGGACTGGGTGGAGCGGCGGTCCGATCCCGCGCGCACTCCGCCGGGGCTGTACGTCGGCCTCGCGGGCGTGGGGCTGACGCTGGCCGGCTGTGGCCGCGAAGAGGCGGGGCGCCGGCTCCTCCTGGCCGCCACGGAGAGCCCGCTGCTGGCGACGGACGCCAACCTGTATCACGGCGCCGCGGGGGTGGGGCTCGCGGCGCTCACGCTGGGAGCGGCGCTGGAGGACGAGGAGCTGCTCGACGCGGCCATCCGGATCGGCACGGAGCTCGAGGGGCGGGCGGAGCGGCGCCGGCACGGCATCGCGTGGCGGGCGGAGGGCGGGTCGATCCCCAGCGGGATCGCGAACGGCGGGAGCGGGATCAGCCTCTTCTTCACCTACCTGGGCGCCCTGACCGGCGAGCCGCGGTGGTGGAACGTCTCGCGGCGGGCGCTGGAGTTCGAGTTCGCCCAGGTGAAGCACACGGCCGGGTACGCCTTCTGGCCCGACGTGGGCGGAGGGCGGCGCAAGACGTCGAAGTCGCCCCACGTCGCCTACGGCTCCACCGGCGTGGGAGCCGCCGCGGTCCGCCTGTATGCGTGCACGGGCGAGGGGGAGTTGTGGGAATGGGTGGAGCGCTGCGCCGCCGTCGGCACGCTTCGCTGGACGAACAAGCTGTGGCAGGACTTCGGCTATGCGGGGTGGGGAGAGCTGTTCCTGGACATGCACGCGGTGTCGGGCGAGCCCCTTCAGCGCGCGCACGCGGAGCGGACGGCGGAGATCCTGCTCGCCAACCGGGTGCAGACGCGGTTGGGTGTCGCGTTCCCCGGCGGCGCGCTCAACCGCGTCGCGAGCGACTTCGGGATGGGCGCGTCCGGCATCGCGCTGTACCTGCACCGACTCGCGCACCGCCGGAGCGACCGCGTCTTCTACCCGGACCACCTCCTACCCGGCTGGGGTCATCGCGCGGCCGAAGCCCTCCCGGCGGCGCTCGCGTCCTAGCCGGCGCTGCGTTGCTGCGACTCGAACCAGCGCTGGAGAAGGGGCTCGGCTCCCAGAAGGTCGCGGACCTGCCCGGGCGAGATGCCGAACACGCGGCGGAACTGCTGGCTCATGATCGACACCTTCGGGATGCCCAGCTTGTCCGCGAGGATCTGAAGCGATTGGGTCGAGTTTCGCTGCACGTAGAAGGCAACGTGCAGCGCGTGCGCCAGCCCCAGCCACGCGCGCGGCGTCGGCAACCCCATCTGCTGGAGCTTGGCACGCCAGGTACGGGCGGCGACCTGCCGCTCGCGCGCCAGGCGCTCCAGGGTGCGGACGTTGGGCGCCGCTTCCAGGAGCGTGTTGAGCTCTTCGGGGTGAGGTCCGGCGGGAAGGTACCCCGCGTCGGCCGCCCAGCGGAGTACGAAGGGGCTGATCCCCTCGGGACTGGTAAGCTGCGCCCGCAGCTGCTCCGGCCGCACCGTGTCTCCACCCATGATCGCGCGCACCTGCGCGGAGCTCGCGGCGCGCACCAGGGAGATGACGCGGTCCGGCTCGCCGCTGGGGATCCACACCACCGCGGGAGAGCCGGGAAAGCACCGCCGGCACTCTCGCACCAGTTCCGTCAGCTTCGGCTCAATCTCGTCGGGGAGCTGTGCTTCGCACCGAATGAGAACGACGTCGCCCGACTTCGGCCTTATCTCTTTCAATGGCCCGTAGGGTTCCACGCAGGCGCCCGAAAACGGTGCCGTCCAGGTTGTAAACTGAAAGCTCATCGGAAACGCTCCCGTTAGTTTGCCGCCGTAAACTGATGTAGTATGCCGTGTTCGTCAAGATGCTTTCGAGACATCACATAGCGTGCGATTTTGTTCGGCGTTGACGCATGCGCCTCGATACCGGGACGGTGGACGGCGAGTAGTCGTGTACGCTGGCGGGTCCAAATCCGACATTGAAGCGGCGTATTATAAGTTGTTCCACCCGCCCCCGTCGCCGCCGGTCGGCGCGCCGTCGGCCAGCTGCAACAGCGGCTCGCCCCCTGAGAGCCGTGGCGCGCGGTGAGCGTACCGGGAGAGGCGAAACGGCGACAGGCGTCCAAAACGGCGGGGCCCCGTGGACGCGCCACGGG
>DATACF010000388.1:0-8481 GCA_036259235.1 Longimicrobium sp.
ATGACGGCGGTGAGCCCCTCGCGAACGTCGTCGCCGGAGAGCGCGTCCAGGCCGCCCTTCTTGAACAGCCCGCTCTTGCGCGCGTACTCGTTGATGGAACGGGTGAGCGCCGCCTTGAACCCCGTGAGGTGCGTGCCGCCCTCGTGGGTGTTGATGTTGTTGACGAAGGTGAACGTGTTCTCGTTGTACCCGTCGTCGTACTGGAAGGCGATCTCGATCTCGGCCTCGGGGCGCGCGGCCTCGATGTAGACGACCTCGGGGTGGAGCGGCTTGCGGCTCCCGCGGAGGTACTCGACGAACTCGCGGAGGCCCCCCTCGTAGTGGTAGTGCTCGACCCGCGCTTCGCCGCCCTCCAGGGTGGGGCGCTCGTCGGTGATCGAGATCGCCACCCCCTTGTTGAGGAAGGCCATCTCGCGGAGGCGGTTCGAGAGCGTGTCGAAGGAGTAGGTGGTCTCCTCGAAGATCTGCGGGTCGGGCTTGAAGGAGACGGTGGTGCCGCGCTCCGTGGTCGTCCCCGTCACCGCCAGGTCGTGCGTCTTGTCGCCGCGCGAGAAGGCCATCTCGTGGACCTTGCCGTCGCGGCGGACGGCGACGCGGAGCCACTCGGAGAGGGCGTTGACCACCGAGACGCCGACGCCGTGGAGGCCGCCGGAGACCTTGTACGACCCCTCGCCCTCGTTGTCGAACTTCCCGCCCGCGTGCAGCACCGTCAGCGCCAGCTCCACCGCCGGGACCTTCTCGGTGGGGTGCAGGTCGACGGGGATGCCGCGGCCGTTGTCGATGACGGTGATGGAGTCGTCGGGGTGGATGAACACCTCGACGCGGTTGGCGTAGCCGGCCAGCGCCTCGTCGATGGAGTTGTCGACGACCTCGTAGACGAGGTGGTGGAGGCCGCGCGCGCTGGTCGACCCGATGTACATCCCGGGGCGCTTGCGGACGGCCTCCAGTCCCTTGAGGACCTGGATCTGTCCGGCGTTGTACTCGTGGGCCGCGGAGCTCGAAGCCATACCCTTTTCGACGTCTGTGGTTTTCACTGAAATCCCGACGTTCCCGTATACCCCGAAGGAGGCCCGAAGTTCGTGCTTCTCCGGGGGTTACGCGCGCGGCCTCAGGCCGCCATCACGAACACGATCTGGCGGACGCGCCCCTCCTTGGGGCGTCCCGCGTTGAGCTTCCGGATGAGGTCGGCCTTCATCAGGTTGAGCTCCATCATCCACGCCGAGGTGGCCACCGAGACGAAGAGCGTCCCGTCGGAGAGCCCGGTGGCGTCGGTGACGGCCGCGATCTGCGGCCCCACGCGCCCGGGCCAGTCGGTGAGCACGGTGGCGGCCTCGACCTTGGGGGCCAGCCCGCTCTTCTCGAGGAAGCGGGCCACCAGGTCGCCGAGGGGCTGGGGCTGGGCCGCGGGGGTCTTGCTGCGGATACGGCTCACGGGCGACGGCGGCCGGAGGAGGAGCGCTTCAGGGGGTGGACTGCGGCCCCAATTTAACGCCTCCGCCGGGGGAGCGAAACCACAGCGAATTGGACGAAGCGCGCGTGCGCACCCCAACCGGTTGCGGTGGGGGCGGTGTTCGCGAGTGCGGCACGAGCGCGGGTTCGGGACGACGGCCGGGGCGGAGCGGATCACCCCGGCATCCGCGCGAGCCGACGGATGAGATCGGGATCGACGGGGGCGGAAACGACCCCGCGCCGCAAGTTCGCGACAGCTGCGTCGATCATGCGAAGCGACGCGAGGGAGATCGAATCGCTGCGATGACGCGAGCCGACGATCCAGCGTAACGCGCCGAGTCTTCGACGATGCTCCACACGCCACCTCGCACGGGGAGAAAGAAAAACCCTCCGGCCGTAGCCGGAGGGGGCCTGGGGAGCCGGAGCCCGTCCAGGGAGGACGTTGAAATGTATGCTCTGGACGGGGCGATGTCAATAGCGTCCATTCCAGGCCAGGAACTACACTGTCCATTGCGAACGTGAGGTTAGAGCTCCGAGACGACGCCGTTGCGGATGGTCCAGCGGGGGAGGGTGTCGCCGTGGATCTGGACGTCGCCGGGTTTGGGGGAGGTGAGGATCACCTGGCCACCCTCGGCCGCGTCGATCCACTCGATGATGCGGCGGCTGCGGCCGGGGTCGAGCTCGGCGAAGACGTCGTCGAGGAGGATCACCGACTCGCGGCCGCGGGTCTCGCGGATGGTCTCGGCCTCCACCATCCGGAGGGCGATTGCCGCGGTGCGCTGCTGGCCGCCGGAGCCGAAGGTGCGGAGGTCGAGCGCGGCGCCGTCCGCGCCGGGGAGGGTGAAGCGGAGGTCGTCGCGGTGGGGGCCGGCGAGCGTCATCCCCCGGGCGCGCTCGCGCTCGGCGAGACGGGCGAGCTGGGCGTGGAAGGCCTCGGCCACCCGCTCGGGGGCGAGCGCGGCGTCGTCGGCGCCGGGGACGGAGGGGGCGAAGTCGAGCGCGCCCGGCTGGCCGCCGGCCACGTGCGCGTAGTGCGCGGCGAAGCTCTCGCGCCGCGCGGCCACCCAGCCGGCGCGGGCGGCCACCACGCGGCTCCCCAGCGCCACCAGCCCGTCGTTCCAGGCGCTCACCAGCTCGGGCCCCGCGCCCTGGCGGAGGAGCGTGTTGCGCTGCACCAGGGCGTGGCGGTAGCGCTGGAGGGCGGCGAGGTAGCCGGGCTCGGCGAGGGAGAGGACGATGTCGAGGAAGCGGCGCCGCTCGCCGGGGCCGCCGGCCACCAGCTCGACATCGGAGGGGGAGAAGATGACGGCGCCCACCTGCCCCAGCGCGTCGCCCAGCCGCTCGGGCTCGGCGCCGTCGACGGTCACCTTCTTCTTCTTCCGCCGCCGCTCGAACGCCGCCGCGATCCGCCGCTCGCGCCCATCCGGCGCGGCCAGCGTCCCCTCGACGCGGAAGAACTCCTCGCCGAAGCGCACCAGCTGCTCGTCGGGCGCGCCGCGGAAGGCGCGGAAGATCTCGAGGTAGTAGATCGCCTCGAGGAGGTTCGTCTTCCCCTGCCCGTTGTCGCCGATGATGGCCACGCCCTGCGCCGGCAGCTCCACCGTCTGCGCGGCGAAGTTGCGCCAGTTGGTCAGGACGAGGCGGGAGAGGAACAACGAAGTGCGTGAGTGCGTGAGTGCGGAAGTGCGCTCGGACCGTCGCGAGGCCGGCACGTGGCGCCCCGGCCGGACGCCGTCGCGATGCGGGCGGCGAGGAGTCCGCGAAGGCGGACTTGGTGCCGTTCCAGCCCGGTTTCAACCGGACAGGGGATTTTCTGATCGGGCGATGAGATGGCGATCCGTTCGTCTTCCCCCTCGCCCTATACCTCCACCCCTTCGTGGCGGAGGAGCCAGCGCTTGACGTCGACGCTCTTCCCCTCGCCGGACTGGCCCGCGTAGCCGCCGATCCCCGTGGTGGCGAGGACGCGGTGGCAGGGGACGACGATGGGGAGGGGGTTGTGGCGGTTGGCCTGGCCGATGGCGCGGGCGGCGCGGCACTCCACCATCGCGGCGACGTCGCGGTAGGTGCGCGTCTCGCCGTAGGGGATGGCGCGGAGCGCGTCCCACACGCGGCGGCGGAACTCGGTGCCCTCGGGGGCGAGGGGGAGGTCGAAGCCGCGGCGGGTGCCGGCGAAGTACTCGCGCAGCTGCTCGGCCACCTTCCACCCCAGCGCGTCATCGCGGGTGGGCTGGACGCGTGTCCCCGAGGGCGGGTGCGCCCCCTGCGGCCAGTAGTGGATGGCGCGCACCGCCGCCCCATCGTGCTCCACCAGGAGCGGCCCGACGGGGGAGGCGAGGAGGAGCCGGTGGACGTCGCGCGAGGGCTTCATCGGCGGTACCCGGGCAAGAGGGCGGAAGGGGCGAACGCGGGATTCCGGTCCGCCCCTTCCGCGCGCCTCAGCGGTTCTTGAACTCCGCCTTCCGCTTCTCCAGGAAGGCGTTCATCCCCTCGCGCATGTCCTCGGTGGCGGCGAGGAGGCCGAAGAGGTTGGACTCGAGCGCCAGCCCGTCGTCGACCGACATCTCCATCCCGCGGGTGGTGCACTCGATGGCGAGCCCCAGCGCGACGGGGCCGTTGGCGAGGATCGTCGACAGCGTCTTCCGGGTGGTCTCCAGGAGCTCGGCCTGGGGGACGACGCGGTTGGCGAGCCCGATCCGGTACGCCTCGTCGGCCTTGATGAACTGCGCGGTGAGCATCAGCTCCAGCGCCCGCCCCTTCCCCACGATCCGCGGGAGGCGCAGCGTGCCGCCGTAGCCGGGGATGATCCCCAGCTTGACCTCGGGGAGCCCGAACTGCGCGTTCTCGCTGGCGATGCGGAGGTGGCACGCCAGCGCCAGCTCGCACCCGCCCCCCAGCGCGAAGCCGTTCACCGCCGCGATCACCGGCTTGCGCGAGAGCTCGATCCGGCGGAACACCTGCTGCCCCAGCCGGCTCACCTCGATCCCGTCCACCGGCCCCATCTTCGCCAGCTCGGCGATGTCGGCGCCCGCCACGAACGCCTTCTCGCCCGCCCCGGTCAGGATCACGCCGCCCACGTCGTCGCGCTGCGTCACCTCGTCCATCGCCGCCCCCAGCTCGCGGATGGTCTGCTCGTTGAGCGCGTTGAGCTTGTCGGGGCGGTTGACGGTGACCGTGGCGATCCGGTCCTGGACGTCGACGAGGAGGTTGGTGTATTCGGCCATGGCTCTCGGACAGTGCGAAAGTGCGTGAGTGCGAAAGTGCGACGGCGCGACAACGTAGCCGGGCGCCAGGGGGCGGGCAACGGAGCCCGAGTGCCCAGTGCCCAGTCTCGAGTGCCCAGTGCTCAGGCGCCCGCCGCCGCCTTCGCGCCGACGCCGGCGGCGCGGAGGGCGTCGCGGACCCTGGGGCGGTCCTTCTCGCGGAGGGGCTTGAGGGGCGGGCGGGGGGCGCCGCCGTGGAGGCCGAGCTCGTCGAGGGCGGCCTTCATCCCGGGGATGCCGAGGTCGGCGACGACGGACTTGTGGAGGGGGGCGATCCGCTCCTGGAGGCGGCCGGCCTCGGGGAGGCGGCCCTCGGCGTAGGCGTGGCAGAGCTCCGCGCACTGGGCCGGGGCCAGGAGCGCGACGGCGAGGATGCCGCCCACGGCGCCGATCTCCAGCGCGCCGAAGAGGACGGCGCCGCTCCCGGCGAGGACGGCGGCGTTCTTCCCGCACGCGTCGACCAGCGCGCCCAGCGTCTTCAGGTCGCCGTGCGAGTCCTTGATCCCGGCGACGTTGGGGTGCTTCGCCAGCTCGCCCACCAGCCCGGCGGGGAGCTCGACGCCGCTGAAGCGCGGCGGCACCTGGTAGAGGATCACCGGCACCGGCGAGGCGTCGGCGACGGCGGTGTAGTGGTCGCGGAGCGCCTCGGGCGTCATCAGCGGCTTGTAGTACGCGGGCGGCTGCACCAGCACCGCGTCCGCCCCCTCGGCGGCGACGGCCTTCGTGGCGCGGATGGTGGCGCGCGTGCTCTCCGCCCCGGTGCCGGCCAGGAGGAGACGCTCCCCGACGACGTCGCGGGCGGCGTCGGTGAGGCGGGCCTTCTCGTCCTCGTCCAGGAGCGGCCCCTCGCCGGTGGAGCCGAAGAGGACGACGCCGGCCAGCGGCGCCGCCAGCCAGCTCCGCAGGTTGGCCCGGAGCGACACCACGTCCACGTCGCCCGTCACCGGGTCGAAGCTGGTCGTCGCCGGCGCGAAGACACCCCTCAGGTCCATCCCTCGTCCCTTTCGCTCGAGAATTTCCTCCCGCCCGATCGGCCCGAATCTACCCCCGCGATTCCCGAGCCGACAGCGGATTCACGAACTCCCGGAATGCGAGCCGCCCTCCCCGGTGCGGACCTGGGAGGGCGGTGCCGATTCGCCGCGCGGACCGCGGACCCGGCGCTACCGCCAGTACTCGTGGAGGTAGACGTCCTGGCGCGGCCCGGTGTAGCGGTGGCCGACGACGCACTGGCGGGTGAAGCCGCGCGCCACCTCCAGCGCGAGCCGGGCGTCCGCTTCGTCCTGGAAGCGGTGGAGGACGCGCCGGCCGTCGGTGAGCGTCCACCCCGTGCCCGCGCCCGCCTCGACGCGGAGGTCGTCAGGATCGAAGCGCGTGCACACCTCGCCGCGAATGGGGCCGGTGGGGAGGCGGGAGTCGCCCTTCCAGTACTCCATCGGCCGCCCGCCGCGCGCCGCCTTCTCGCGGCCGACGAAGCACTGCGCCGTGTGCGCGCGCGCCACGGTGAACGCCTGCCGCGCGTCGGTGGCCGTCGCCAGCACCAGCATCCGCCGCGTGCCGTCGGTGAGGAGCCAGTCGGTCCCCTCGTTCTCGATGCGCAGGAGCTGCGGCGCGTACGCGATGCAGTCTTCGCCCGCGATCGTGGCGGCCTGCGCCGCGCCGGGGGCGGAGGCGAGCGCCGCGCCGGCGAGCGCGAGGGCCGAAAGTAGGAGCCGGATTCGCATTGACGTTCACAGTGATGGGAAGGGAGACCGCGACACCAGCCAATCAAACGCGCCGCGAACAGGCCGTCAACCGGGTCGGTCGCCGCCAATCAGCTCCATGACGCGCTCCAGCGGCGCCCGCTCCTCGATTTGCCCGAGGAGCTCGGGGACGGCGGCGGCGCGGGGGAGGAGAAGGAGGTGGCAGCGCGCCCGGCCGAGGTGCGCGGCGTCGGTGAGCTCGGCGCGCCCGGCGAGGTACCAGGCGCGGTAGCCGACGTCGGCGCACCATGCCAGCACCTTCGCCGCGTTCTGGGGCTGGAGCACCTCGACGGTGGAGTGCATCTCGACGAAGAAGCGCGTCCGGCCGTGCGAGGCGATCTCGCGGGCGCCGGCCAGCACCAGCGCCTCGGCGGCCTCGACGTCGACCTTCACCAGGTCGGGGACGAGCCCGTAGCGCCGCGCCAGCGCGTCGAGGGTGACGGTGGGGACCATCGACGAGAGCCCCAGCGCGGCGGGGATGTCGGCGAAGCTCGGGTACAGGCTCCCCGCGCTCCCGGTGCCGACGGTGTAGAAGCGCACCTCCGCCCCGTCCGCGTCCGCTGCGAAGGCGCGGACGAAGCGCGCGCGCTCCGCGAGGCCGTTCAGCACCAGGTTCTCGGCCGCCACGGCGAGGGCGTCGGGGTTGGCCTCGACGAGGACGATCTCCTCGACCGTGTCCCACGCCAGCACCGCCAGCGCGGCCTGCCCCACGTTGGCGCCCACGTCGAACACCACCCGCGCCTCCCGCGCCAGCGCCGCCAGCCACGCGTCGCCGTAGTCGCTCCCCGCCCGCACCGACCCCGCCACCACCTCGTACGTCCGCCCCAGCACGCGCGCCCGCACCCGCCGGTGGCGGCGGACGCCCAGGCGGTCCTCCACGAAGTGGCGGAGGCGGTATTTCAGGAGCTCGATGCGGCCGGGAGGCATGGGAGACGGGGCGAGGGCGTCGGCACCGGCGGAGAGAGCGAGATTGGCGCGGCGGCGGCCGGGCGTCAAGCCGGAATCGGGGACGGCGGCCGGTCCGGAACGTCTTCCCCTTGATGCGGCGGTGAACTGGACATACCTTCCGGTGTTCTATATGTCCACTTGCCGAACGGAGTCGCCTCGCTCGTGCGACTCCGTGCCTTTTTGCGTCCCGGGCGCTCCGGCCTCCTGCACCGATTCTCAAATGCGTGCTCGATCCGAACCACCGTTGCGAGGGAGGGTAGCACGGTGCTACCTTTTAGTCCGGCGATGAGGCACCGGCATCTCCCGGCCTTCTCGCTCGAGCTGGTCCAGACGCTGGTCGGAGAAGGGAAGTACCGGATCACGAGCAGCGCGTTCGAGGGCGCGGCCTCGCTGTACCTCGACGAAGACGACATCGTCGCGTGCGTCCTCGGGCTCCGCCGCTCCGACTACGACCAGACGCTCGACAGCACGGCGGTGCCGGGGACGCAGCAGGACGTGTATCTGCCGCGCTTCCACGGCTTTGCGATCTACCTGAAGCTGCGCCTGGTCGAGAGCACCCGGGTCGTGGTGATCTCCTTCAAACGGAACACGTCGGCATGATCGAGCCCTGCCCCCTCTGCGACGGCGAAGCCCGCCTGGTCCGCGAGCCGCGCGCGGTGCCCGTCGGCGCGCGCACCGTCACCGTCGACGCCGAGCTCCTCCGCTGCGGCGCCTGCGGCGAGACGTACTTCGCCCCGGGGCAGATGCGCGAGGCGCAGCGCGCGGCCGCCGACGTCGTGCGCGGCGAGGAAGGGCTCCTCACCCCGTCCGAGATCCTGGAGATCCGGAAGCGGTACGGCCTCTCGCAGACGGACCTGGAACGGCTCCTGGGCACGGGCCCGAAGACCGTGACGCGGTGGGAGCGCGGCTCGGTCCCGCAGAACGCGACCGCCGACACGCTGCTGCGGGTGCTGCGCGACTGGCCGGAGGTCGTCCGGCGCCTCGCCGGCGAGCGCGGCATGGCGCTCCGCGGCGCCCCCGGCGAGCGATCCGGCGGACACGGATGAAAGCGAGAAGGCCGGCCCGGAGCATCCGGAGCCGGCCTT
>DATACF010000389.1:0-4631 GCA_036259235.1 Longimicrobium sp.
GTTTACTCAGGACTCAGGACTCAGGACTTCTTTTTTTCTACCGCTTCTTCCCGCCCGCGCGCTTCTGGGCCTTCTGCTGCTGCTTCCGCATCTCGCCCTGCATGTACTCCATGGCCTTGCGCCGCTGCTCGAGGTGGCGGGCCATCTTCTCGCTCTGCTTGAGCTTGGCGCCCTCGGGGCCCTTGTAGCGCTGCCTGTCCATCACCTTGTTGAGCAGCCGCAGGATGGGGGCGCTGAAGTACTTGAGGATGAAGGCCTTCCCGCGCTTCCCCTCCTTCTCCATCTGCGTGATCGCGTAGGGCAGCGCCTGGACGGAGTCCTGGATCTGGCGGTGCCGCTCGGCCACCGTGAGCTTGTTCTTCTTGGCCATCGAGGTCGCTCGGGCGATTGAATGGGTTCGATATTCGTGAGGCCCGCCGTCGGCGTCCTGTCGCCCCGGCGGGTCTTCCTTCTGTACCCCGCCCTCCGGGGGGCGGTTCGGGTTGCCCCGCCGCCGTCCACGGGGTTACGATTCCCCCGCTTCGGACGCGCCCTCCGGCGGGCCGCGCGGGCGCCGCATGGATCGCGCCGGGACGGACGGGGCCGTGCAAGATAAGCCCCCCGCCGCCCGCGCGTCACGGGGGCACGCCCGAACGCGCCGCGGCGTGCGGGGTTGGACGGTGGCCGGCCTCGACACGACAGCCGCGGGAACGCGCCGCGCCCCCCAACCCTCTCCCCTCATTGGGAGAGGGTGGCGAGCCTGAACGAGCCGGGTGAGGGCCCCCGCGCGGGGCCCGCCCGAACGCAGTCGCCGGATCACCCGAAGTCGCCGGACCCGAAGTCCTTCTCCTCTCGCATTTCAGAGCGGTCGCTCGTAGAAGTCTCCCGTGAGAATCGCCCACCTCGCCGACCTGCACCTGGGCTACCGCGCCTACCACCGCGTCACCTCGCGGGGGATCAATCAGCGCGAGGCCGACGTGGCCGACGCCTTCCGCCACGCCGTGGCGCAGACCGTCGACCTCCGCCCCGACCTGGTGCTGGTCGCGGGCGACGTCTTCCACACCGTGCGCCCCTCCAACGCGGCCATCGCCGACGCCTTCCGGCAGTTCTGCGTCCTCACCGAGCGCCTCCCCGGCGTCCCGGTGGTGATGATCGCGGGGAACCACGACTCCCCCCGCTCGGCCGACACCGGGAACATCCTCACCCTCTTCCGCGAGATCGAGGGCGTCGTCGTCGTCCACGACGAGTGCCGCTCGGTGAAGCTCCCGCGGCTCGACGCCAGCGTCCTCTGCATGCCGCACTCCTCGCTGGCGGTCGACCACGAGGCCGTGATGGAGCCCGACCCGGCGGCGAAGACCAACCTCCTCATGCTCCACGGCGAGGTGCAGGGGCCGGGGGGGACCGACCGGCTCCGCTACCGCACCGAGTACGGCGGCGCCGTCGTCGAGGACTCGGCCATCGGCGCCGAGCGGTGGGACTACGTGGCGCTGGGGCACCACCACCTCTTCGAGCGCCTCGCCCCCAACATGGTCTACCCCGGGGGGATCGAGCGGACCTCGGCCACCATCTGGCTGGAGCGCGACCCCAAGGGGCTCGTCCTCTTCGACACCGAGACGCAAGGGGTGGAGTTCCACCCCGTCCCCACCCGCGAGATCGTCGACCTCCCCTGGATCGAGGCCGCCGGGCTCTCGGCCGCCGAGGTCGACGAGGCCATCCGCGCGGCGGTGGAGGGGATCGAGGAGGGCGTGCGGGGGAAGATGGTGCGCCTGGTGGTCCTCGACGTCCCCCGGAGCGTGGTGCGCGAGCTGAACCACCGGCGGATCCGCGACTGGAAGGCCGAGGCGCTCCACTTCCACCTCGATGCCCGCCCCCCCGAGGTCCGCCGCCGCGTGGCCGCGGGCGCCCCGGTCAAGCGCCAGACGCTCGCCGAGCAGGTGGAGAGCTGGCTCCGCTACCACTGGACCCCCGCCGACGGGGTCGACCGCGAGCGGCTGGTGACGCTGGGGAAGCACTACGTCGACGCCGTGGCGGAGGGGTGACACGGTGCGCCTGATCTCCCTCGGCCTGCGCAACTTCCGGCAGCACGCGGACACCTTCATCAGCTTCCGCCCCGGGCTCACCGGGATCATCGGCCCCAACGGGGCGGGGAAGTCGACGATCCTGGAGGCCATCGCCTGGGCCGTCTACGGCGCCCAGGCCGCCCGGGGGACCAACGACACCATCCGCTTCACCCGCGCCGGGCCGCGCTCGCGGGTGGAGGTGGAGCTCCGCTTCGGGCTGGGGGGGCACGAGTACCGGGTGGTGCGGACGCTCAACGGCGCCGAGGTCTTCCTCGACGGCGGCGCCGCGCCCGTGGCCGCCACGCTGGGCGGGGTGACGCAGTACCTCCAGTCGCGGATCGGGATGACCCGCGAGGAGTTCTTCAACACCTACTTCACCGGCCAGAAGGAGCTCCAGTTCCTGGCCGCGATGGGCCCCACCGAGCGCGGGCGCTTCCTCTCGCAGGTGCTGGGGTACGAGCGGCTCCGGCGGGCGCAGGACATCCTCCGCGACCGGCGCAAGGAGCTCCGCGCCGAGATCAAGTCGCTGCAGACGACGCTGGGCGACATCCACGAGCTGGAGAGCGCCCGGATCGAGGCCGCCCGCCAGGTGGGCGAGGCGGTGGCGGCGCTCAAGGAGGCCCAGGCCGAGACGGAGGTGGCCGCCGGCGACCTCCGCGCCACGGTGCCGAAGTGGGAGGCCGTCCAGGCGGGACGCGAGCGCCACCGCGAGCTGACCCACGCCCTGGAGGCCGCCACCCGCGACGCCGAGGCCGCCGCCCGCGACGTGGCCCGCGCCGGGGCCGAGCTGGAGTCGGTCGCGAAGGCCGAGGCCGGCCTGGCGCCCCTCCGCGCGGCGCTGGAGGCCCTCCCCGCCACCGACGAGGAGTGCCGGCGCTTCGCCGACCTGGCGCGGAAGGAGGAGCGGCGGAAGGCGCTGGGGCGGCAGCTCGCCGACCTCGACGCCGAGCTGGAGCGCGGCGCCGAGCGGCTGGCGCGGCTGGAGAGCGCGCCCGAGCTGGAGAAGAAGTACGCCTGGGAGCTGGAGAAGCTGCGCGCCGAGCGGACCGAGGTCGAGAAGAGTCTCGAGGACAAGAAGTCGGCGTGGCTGGCCGACCGGCAGGACGCCTTCACCAAGCTCCAGAACTACCGCGACCGGGGGAAGGAGCTCAAGGAGCAGATCCGCTCCATCGAGGAGCTGGGCCCCGAGGGGACGTGCCCCACCTGCGGCCGCCCGGTCGGCGCCGACTACGAGCGCCTGCTGGACGAGCTCAACGACCAGTGGGTGAGCATCGTCCAGGACGGGAAGTGGTGGGCCTCGCGCTACGAGCAGATCGAGAAGAAGCCCGAGGAGGTCGCCACCCTGGAGGAGCTGGAGAAGCAGCTCGCGGCGGCCATCGACGACCGGGCGCACAAGCACACCCGCTGCCAGTCGGCCATCACGGAGCTGGAGGGGCTGCGCAAGGAGCGGGAGGCGCGGGTGGCGCACCGCGAGGAGGTGGCGGCGGAGCTGGAGGCGGTGCCCACCGGGTACGACGCGAGGAAGCACCGGGAGGCCGAGACGCGGCTCCGGGAGCTCCAGGAGACGGCGAAGAAGGCGGCGCGGCTGGAGGAGACGGTGGGGAGGCGGGCCGACTGGGAGGCGCAGGCGGCCGAGGCGAAGAAGCGCGAGGCGGCGGCGCGGAAGGCGGCGCGGAAGGCGGGGGACGAGCGGGAGGCGCTGGCCTTCTCGCAGGCCGACTTCGACGCCGCGAAGGCCGAGCACGAGGCGGCGGCCGAGCGCCACCGGCGGGCGGAATTGCGCGCCACCGAGCAGAAGGGCGCCGTCCGCGTCGCCGAGCAGACGCTCCAGACCGCCCAGCGCGCCGAGGCCGACTACCACGCCCGCGCCCAGGAGATCCGCGACCGCGAGTCGGAGCTGAAGCACCACGAGGAGCTCGACGTCGCCTACACGGAGCTGCGCACCGAGCTGAACGACCAGGTGCGGCCGGAGCTGTCGGAGATCGCGTCGACCTTCCTGGCGCAGCTCACCGACGGGCGGTACACCTCGATGGAGATCGACGAGGCGTACAACATCCTGGTCCTCGACGAGGGCGAGGAGAAGCCGGTGATCTCCGGGGGCGAGGAGGACGTGGCGAACCTGGTGCTGCGGTTGTCTTTGTCGCAGATGATCGCGGAGCGGGCGGGGCACCCGCTGTCGCTCCTGATCCTCGACGAGGTGTTCGGGTCGCTCGACGTGGCGCGGCGCGACAACGTCGTCCAGCTCCTGCACAACCTGGAGGACCGCTTCGAGCAGGTGATCCTGATCACGCACATCGAGGGGATCCGCGAGTCGCTCGACCAGGTGCTGCGCGTGGAGTACGACGAGCGCGCCGGGACGTCGGTGGTGCGCGAGGAAAGCAACTTCGGCGACGACGACGGCGGGCTCCCCGAGGCTCCGATGGCGGCGGACTGAGTCTCGCGTCGGATCGGCATCGTCAACGGCAACTGCGAACGGCGGACTTGGGCGTGTCCCTCCGCTGCGCTCCGGGCCGGGCTGCGGGCGCCGTAGGAAACGATACTACCGTTTCCAACGGCGCGAAGCCCCTGGCGGACTCCCCGGCGGCCGCGATT
>DATACF010000390.1:0-2934 GCA_036259235.1 Longimicrobium sp.
GGCGGCCACTCCACCGGTGGCCGCCCGCTTCGCGTTCCGCCAAAGCCGTAGAATGTGATAATGGGCGAATAACGAGCGGTACAGGTTTGTCCAAACGTCTTGATATCGGGCAACCATCGGGTGATATCTGAATCCGCGGGCACGGCGGGAGCCTGAGAGTCTCACCACGAAGGCGCTCTGGGAACGGCGTGGCCCGAGGTCGCGCCCCGCGGCCGGTCCTGTCGCGATCCTCGTCATGAATTGGTTCTAAACGCTCTGGAGGCGCGGAGCGGGCGATAGCGCCCGGACCCGGGCGCGCCGGGGTCCCTGCCGGGACCCAACCCTTTCCTTTCCCATGATGGAGGCCCGGATGAAGAAGCTGGAGCTGAACCTCGACGCGCTGCAGGTGGAGACCTTCGAAACCCTCGAGGGGGCGGGGTCCCTCGGGACGGTGAACGCCTACGACCTCACGGAGGGCGAGTGTACTCCGGGGAGCGGGTGCGACAGCAACGACGCCTGCTGCTGGGCCGGGACGCACGGCGGCTCGCACTGCGAGACGACGGGCGCGCAGATCATCTGCGGGTGCAGCGGGGGCGCGCTCACCGTCTGCGACGCCACCTGCCCCGGCTACCACGCGGCCGAGCAGTTCTCCTGCGGCTGCTGACGCGGGAGGCGCCCGCGCGGGCCGGGAGCGATCCCGGTCCGCGCGCGGCGCTCTCCTCCCGCGCGGGCCGCCGGAGCCGCCGCGCGCACCGCATCCATCTCCCACGCCCCGCGAATGACCGACCTCTTCCTGGAGAGCGCCGCCCGCATCGGGCACCGCCTGGCGGCGCGGGCCGCCTGGAGCGGCGCCGCCTGCGCCTGGACGATCCTCGTCCTCGACCGCGCCTCGCGCGAGGCGCTGCGCGGCGTCCCGCGCGTCACGGGGGGCTCGGTGTACAACGGCACCGCCGGGATCGCCCTCTTCCTCCTCGAGCTCCACCGCCTCACCGGCGACGCCGCGGTCCGCCGCGCCGCCGAGGGGGCGCTCCGCCACGCGCTGGCCGACCCGCACCTCCGCCCGCCCGCGCGCTTCGCCTTCCACGCCGGGCGCGTGGGGGTGGCGTGGACGCTGGCGCGCGCCGCCCGCGTCCTGGAGCGCGACGAGTGGCTGGCCGAGGCCGCCGCCCTCCTGGCGCCGATGGCGGGGCTCGAGGGCGACGACCCCGGGCTGGACGTCGTCGGCGGCGCGGCGGGGGCGATCCCCGCCCTCCTCCAGCTGGCGCCCCTCCTGGGCCCGGAGCACACGACGGAGACGGCCGTGCGGCTGGGCGAGCGGCTGATCGAGCGCGCGCGCCGCGAGCCGGGGGGGTGGTCGTGGGACGGCGCGCAGGGGGTCCACGCCCGCAACCTCTGCGGGCTGGCGCACGGCGCGGCGGGGATGGGGCACGCCCTCGTGGAGCTCTTCCACGCCACCGGCGACGCCCGCTTCCGCTGGGGGGCCGAGCAGGCCTTCGCCTACGAGCGGGAGTTCTTCATCGCCGGCGAGGGGCACTGGCCCGACCTCCGCCACGACGCGATGAGCGAGTACCTGGGGTGGGGGCGCGTCGCCGAGCTCGCCCTCCGCGTCCGCGCGGGGGAGCGGAGCCTCCCGTACACCCCCCACGTGATGAACGCCTGGTGCCACGGCGCGGCGGGGATCGCCCTCACCCGCCTCCGCGCCTGGGAGGTGCTGGGGACGCCGGTCTACCGCGATGAGGCCGAGGCCGCCACCGAGGCGGCGGCGCGCTCGCTCCGCGGCGGGACCGACAACTTCTCCCTCTGCCACGGCGCGGCGGGGAACGCCGAGCCCCTCCTCCACGCCGCCGAGGTGCTGGGGCGGCCGGAGCTGCGCGCGCGCGCCGAGGAGGCGGCGCGCGAGGGGTGCGAGCGGTACGAGATGGCCGGGCGCCCCTGGCGGTGCGGGGTCCTCGGCCGCGCCTCCGACCCGGCACTGATGATGGGCGAGGCGGGGATCGGCCACTTCCTCCTCCGCCTCCACGACCCCGCCACCCCGCCCGTCCTCCTCCTCCGCGCCCCCGCGCCCCCCGCGGAGCTCCGCCTCGCGTCGATCCCCGCCGCCGAAGCACTACGGCGCGGCGACGCGGCCGTCTTCTTCCCCCGCACGCTCGCCCTCCTCGCCCGCGCCGGGAGGGACGGCGGGCTCTTCCCCCCGCTCTTCGGCGGCGCGCCGGAGGGGGCGCCGGAGGCGGCGTTCCGGGCGCTCCCGGTCCGGATCGCGGCCGAGCCCGACGCGGCGCTCCGCGAGCGGCTGGAGGACGCCTTCGCCGTGGAGGGGGCGGCGTACGAGGGGACGCGCGCCATCGCGGACTTCACCGAGGAGTACCTGTGGACGCTGGTCTCCCCCGCCTCGCGCCCCGTGGACTGGGAGGGCGGCGAGCTCCGCCTGGCGCCGCACGCGCGGGTGGTGGAGGCGCGGTGGGAGGGCGGCGCCGAGGGGGCGCCGGGGCGGGTCTTCCACCTCCTCATCCGCGCCGGCAACCGCGTGCGGACGCGCGTCTTGAGCCCCCTCTCCGGGCTCGTCCTCCGCGTCCTGGAGGAGGCGCCGGGGAGGGCGGCGGAGGTGGCGGCGCGGGTGGCGGCTCTGGGCGCCACGGCCGACGCCGGGGCGCTGGAGGCGAAGGTGCGCGCGCAGCTGGCGCAGGCGCACGCCGCCGGGCTGGTGGAGGGCGCCCCCGCGGCGGTGGCGGCGCGATGAGGCTCCCGGAGGGGACGGGGCGCGGCGTGCGCGTGGGCGTGGTCGACAGCGGGTGGGACCGCGCCCTGGCCGACCCGCGCGTCCGCCCGGGGGTGGCGATCGTCGTCCCCGAGGGCGGCGGCGCGCCGGAGCTGTCGGACGACGACCACGACCGGATGGGGCACGGCACCGCCTGCGCCGACCTGGTGCTGCGGGTGTCGCCGGAGGCCGAGGTCGTC
>DATACF010000391.1:0-10449 GCA_036259235.1 Longimicrobium sp.
GCCCCCGTTTCGCTTGTCTGGGCTCCGCGGAACTGCAACGGCAACTTCAAGGGCGGGGCTTGGGCGTGTCCCTCCGCTGCGCTCCGGGCCGGGCTGCGGGCCGCGTAGGCAACGATACGACCGTTGCCAACGCGGCGAAGCCCCTGGCGGACTCCGCGTCTTACCGTCGCCCGATGCGGATCACCATCCCCTTCGCATTCCCCCCCGCCAGGGTCTTCGCCCTCCGGGCCCGCATCCCTCACGCAAATTCGCTGAACGGCTGGACTTCGATCGCGCTTCGACCGGCTTTCGTCGCATGCCTCCGCCTCCGCGGCCCCCACCCCCGGCCCCTCCCCCGCTGCGCGAGGGAGGGGATAACTTCATACCGATCCACGACTTACGAGCCTGCCCCACCTCTACCGCCCGCCTCGCGCGCCGGGATGAAACGTCCCCTCTCCCGGAACGGGACCCGGAACGGGAGAGGGTGGCGAGCCTGAAGCGAGCCGGGTGAGGGCCCCGCGCGGAGCCGGCCCCCACGCCACCGCCCGCGCCCCGCCCACCCCCGCCCGTCGCCCCCGCAGAGCCCCGCCGAGCCCCGCTTGCCCCCGCCCCACCGCTTCTCGTAAATCTCCGAAAAGACCGGCTTCATCCCCCTCGCCCCCGGCCCCGATGGCGTCCTCCACCGTCGTCCCGATCCGCTTCCTGGCCGTCAACGCCTACCTGGTGATGGGCGAGCGGCCCGTGCTGGTCGACACCGGCACGCCGCGGGGCGAGAAGCGGCTCGTCCGCGCGCTGGCCGCGCAGGGGCTCGCGCCGCGCGACCTCTCGCTCATCCTCGTCACCCACGGGCACTTCGACCACGCGGGAAACGCCGCCGCCCTCCGCCGGCTCACCGGGGGCCGCGTCCCCCTCGCCGCCCACGCCGCCGACGAGGCGCAGCTCCGGCGGGGCGACAACGGGCCGCTGAAGGGATACGGCGTCATCGGCACCACCGTGGCCCCCGTCGCCCGGACGCGGGGGTACGAGGCGGCGCCGCCCGACCTCCTGGCCGACGAGGCGACCGACCTCGCCGCCTTCGGCGTGCACGGGCGCCTCCTCCACACGCCGGGGCACACGGCCGGCTCCCTCTCGCTCGCCCTCGACGGCGGCGACGTAGTGGCGGGCGACCTCCTGATGGGCGGCGCCTTCGCGGGGTTCGCCGGGCTCCCCTCGCGCGCCCCCGGGTGGCCGATCTTCGCCGACCAGCGCGAGGCGCTCGTCCCCAGCCTGGCGAAGGCGATGGCCTCCTCGCCCCCGTGGGTCCACGTCGGCCACGGCGGCCCGCTGGAGGGCGCCGCCGTCCGCCGCTTCCTCGACCGCCAGCCCCCCGCGCCGCGTTGAGCCCGCCCGCCGCCGTCCGCCCCGCCACCGAGGCCGACGTTCCGCTCGTCCTCCGCTTCATCCGCGAGCTGGCGGAGTACGAGAAGCTGCTGCACGAGGTGGTCGCCACCGAGGCGCGGCTCCGGGAGACGCTCTTCGGGGAGCGCGCGTACGCCGAGGTGGTGATCGCGGAGGAGGGCGGCGAGGCGGTGGGGTTCGCGCTCTTCTTCCACAACTACTCCACCTTCCTGGCCCAGCCGGGGATCTACCTCGAGGACCTCTACGTCCGCCCCGAGGCCCGCGGCCGCGGCGTCGGCCGCCGCCTCCTGGCGCACCTGGCCAGGCTGGCGAAGGCGCGCGGCTGCGGCCGCCTGGAGTGGTGGGTGCTCGACTGGAACGCGTCCGCCATCCGCTTCTACCGCTCCCTGGGCGCGGAGGCGATGGACGACTGGACCGTCTTCCGCCTCACCGGCGACGCGCTCGGCCGGCTGGCGGGAGAAGTCGAATAGCCGCATGCGGATGTGCGGAAAACACCTGTCACACCAGGGGCGGGCGGGGCGTTCTCTGACGCGATCCAGCAGCATCCATCCCACGTCCAGTCGAAGAGCCCGTCCCATGCGCACCGCCCGCCTCGCCCTCGCCGCCCTCCTCGCCACCGCCGCCGCGTGCGACCAGCCGCTGGAGCTGGAGGCGATCGACCCCACCCTCTGCCTGCAGACCTCCGAGTTCGCCAACTACGGCTGCGCGCGCGTCGAGGGGCTCGTCACCGACGCCTCGTCGGGCGCCTCGCTGGAGGGGGTCGAGATCCGCCTGATCCCCCCCGCCGACCCCGCGCGCGGCGCCTACGACTTCGCCGCCGCGCAGACCGCCGCCGACGGCACCTTCCTCATCGAGATCCGCCGCACCCAGCGGCCGTCGCAGCTCCCCTCCCCCGACACCGTCACCATGACGCTGCGGGCGAGCGAGACGATCGGGAACGGCGTCTACACGGCCGAGATCCCCGTCCTCCTCCGCTTCCGCCCCGTCGGCGAGAGGGCGATCGTCTTCCAGCAGAACCTCAGCCTTCAGCTCCCCTGAGCCAGCGCTACTGAAAGAGAGCTCAGGGGGGGCATCCTGAGGCCGGCCACGCGGATCTTGCCTGGCGCCGAAGGCCGCAGGGCCGTAAGGATCCAGCCGAGGCATGCGGAAAAGCCCGTCGCGGAAGCCGCACCGTCGCCGCGTTCGCTACGAGATCCGCCGATGACTGGCTTTTCCCGCCGGGCATCGATGGACGGCGGCGCGACCGCAGACTCCGCGCGAGCTTCCGCGACGGGACTCGCGGCGGCCGCGGTTAGATCCTCACGGCCCTGCCGTCATCGGTGCACGGGCAGATTCCGCGTGGCCGGGCCTCAGGATGACGCCAGGGGTGTTCCGACTTCTCCCCGACGCACTTCCGCACTCACGCACTTTCAGTTTCGCGGCTTGGCCCGGCTGGTCGCCTGCGCCTGCAGGGGGTCGTCGGGCCAGAAGTGCTTGGGGTAGCGGCCCTTGAGGTCCTTCTTCACGTCGAAGTACGTGGTCCGCCAGAAGGAGGCGAGGTCGCGGGTGACCTGGACGGGGCGGTGGGCGGGGGAGAGGAGGTGGAGGGTGAGGGGGACGCGCCCGCCGGCCACGCGCGGGGTGTCCGTCCACCCGAACACCTCCTGGAGCCGCACCGCCAGCACCGGCGCCGCGGGGTCGGCGTAGTCGACGGGGATGCGCGAGCCGCTGGGGACGGCGACGTGCGTGGGCGCCTCGTCGTCGAGCCGCCGCCGCTGCTCCCACGTCAGCATCCCCTCCAGCACGGCGGCGAGGTCGAGGCGCTGCACCTCGTCCCTCCGCCGCAGGCCGTACAGGTGCGGCCCCAGCCACTCGCGCATCGCGTCCCCCAGCGCCGCGTCCGACACGTCCGGGTACGACGGGTCGTGGCGGCGGAGGAAGGCGATCCGCTCGCGCAGCCGCGCCGCCCCGCGACCCCACGGGAGCGCGGCGATCCCTTCCGACTTCAATCCTTCGACGAGCGCGTCCGCCACCGCCTCCGGGTCCGCGTCGGCCAGCGGCGCCTCGTGGAGGACGAGCGCGCCCAGCCGCTCGGTGCGCCGGGCCCGCACCGCCCCGGCCGCCGCGTCCCACGCCACCGCCGTCTCGCGGACGACCTGGTCGCCGAAGTGCGCCGCGATCTCCTCCCGGCCGATCGGCGCGGCCAGGAGCACCCGCCCCTCGCGCCCCGCGTCGTCCAGCTCGGCGGCCACGAGGTAGGGCGCGTCGAGGAGCGGGTCGCCCTGGGGGAGCGCGGCGCCGCGGCCGTTGCGGAGGAGGACGCGCCCGCCCTGCCCGGGGCGCCGCTGCGCGATCCGGTCGGGGTACGCGAACGCCAGGAGCACCCCCGCCGCCTCCCCGTCCCACCGCCCGGGCGCGATCGACAGCCGGCGGGCGAGGTCCTTCGCCTCCGCCGCCACCCGGTGCGCCGCGCCCCGGTCCACCGTGTAGCCGCGCACCGCGCCGCGATCCCCGCCCACCGCCTCCAGCCGGAGCCGGACGTCCGACTCGGGCGGCCCCCCCGCGCCGCGGAGGACGTCGCGCTCGGCCAGGAGGGCGGCGAGGGCGCAGGCGGTGGCGCCCTGGCCCATCTCCTTCGCCTTCAGCAGCATGTGCGCGAGGCGGGGGTGGAGGGGGAGGGCGGCCATCCGGCGGCCGTGGGCGGTGGCGGCGCCGGCGTCGTCGAGCGCGCCCAGCTCGCGGAGGAGCTCGCGCGCCTGGGCGAAGGCGGCGGGGGGCGGCGGGTCGAGCCACTGGAGCCCGGCGGGGTCGGCCACGCCCCAGGCGGCCAGCTCCAGCGCCAGCGGGGCCAGGTCGGCCTCCAGGATCTCGGGCTTACCCATCGGCGCCAGCGACGCCTCCTCGGCCTCGGTCCAGAGGCGGTAGCAGACGCCCGGCCCCAGGCGCCCGGCGCGCCCCCGCCGCTGGTCGGCCGAGGCGCGGGAGACGCGCACCGTCTCCAGCCGCGTCATCCCCGTGCGCGGCGAGAAGCGGGGCACGCGCGAGAGCCCGCTGTCGACCACCACGCGCACCCCCTCGATGGTGAGGCTCGTCTCGGCGATGGAGGTCGCGAGGACGATCTTGCGCGTCCCCGGCGGGCTGGGGCGGATCGCCTCGTCCTGCGCGGGCTGGGGGAGGTTGCCGTAGAGGGGCATCACGCGGACCGAGGGCGGAAGGCCGGCCGCGCGGAGGTTCTCCTCGACCCGGCGGATCTCGCCCGCGCCGGGGAGGAAGACGAGGAGGTCGCCCTCCTCCCGCTCCAGCGCGTCGAGCGCCACCCGGGCGACGCGCGGCTCCAGGTGGCCTTCGGCGCGGCGGGGGAGCCAGCGCGTCTCCACCGGGTGCGCGCGCCCCTCGCTGGTGACGACCGGCGCGCCGCCGAGGAGCGCGGCGACGGAGGCGCCGTCGAGGGTGGCGCTCATCACCAGGAGGCGGAGGTCTTCGCGGAGGAGGGCGCGGCTCTGGAGGGCGAGGGCGAGGCCGAGGTCGGCGTGGAGGGAGCGCTCGTGGAACTCGTCGAAGATCACCAGCCCCACCCCTTCCAGCGCGGGGTCGGCCTGGAGCATCCGGGTCAGCACCCCTTCGGTGACCACCTCCACGCGCGTCTTCGGCCCGATCCGCGTCTCCATCCGGATGCGGTATCCCACCGTCGCGCCCACGCCCTCGCCGAGCGTCCGCGCCATGCGGTGGGCGGCGGCGCGGGCGGCCAGGCGGCGGGGCTCCAGCATCACCACGCGCTGCCCGGCCAGCCACGGCTCGCCGAGGAGGGCGAGGGGGACGCGCGTCGTCTTCCCCGCGCCGGGCGGGGCCTGGAGGACCCCGCCGGTGGCGCCTGCGAGAGCGGTCCGCAGCGCGGGGAGGACGTCGTCGATGGGGAGGCGGTCGGTCATGCGAGGCGTCACAACTTCGTTCCGCGCGGCGGCATCCCAGGGGCACCGGGGCACGGTTCATCGTCCACTGATTTTCGGAGATCCGGCGCATGAAACGTATCGCCTTCCTCCCGCTCGCGCTCGTGCCGCTCCTGGCCGCCGCGCTCCGCCCCGCCCCCGCGCCCGAGTCCACCTCCCACACCTTCCTCGTGGCGCCGGTGGGGATGCGCAGCTCGGTCCCCTTCACCGCCACCGCGGTGGGCGGCACGCTGGAGGTGGTGGTGTCCTCCGGGCGCCGCACCCCGTCCGCCGACTCCGTCGTCGAGACGGTCGCGCCCGCCACGCTCCGCGCCTCGGGCGAGGTGCGCTTCCTCCGCGTCGTCACCGAGGGCGACGCCGCCGTGCGCGTGCTGCGGACGACGCCGCGGGGCGAGGTCTCCGGCGTCCTCGGCTGGGGCCGGCGCATCCTCCTCCGCCGCGACGGCGACGCCTTCATCCCCCGCTCGCAGGCCCACTTTCTCGATCCGCGCTGATCCCGGAACTCCCGGAACAGCAAATCTCACGCAGAGGAGCAGAGTCAGCAGAGGAACTGCAATGGGGGTTCTCTGCTGACTCTGCTCCTCTGCGTGAGACATTCTGGGAGATTTCCCTCCCTTGGATTTCGGCCGCGCGCGGATAGATTCGCCTCGGTATCTCGATCCTCCGAAGCGGAGCCCGCCCGTGTTCCGACCCCTGCTCTTTGCCCTGACGGCGCTCGCCGCCTGCGCCCCCGCCTCCGGGCCGCGGCCGGGCACCCTGCCGGTCGCGGAGGCGCGGCGGGGCGCGCTGGGCGCGACGGTGGAGGTGAGCGGCGTCGTCACCGTCCCCTCCGGGAGCCTCGACCGCGGCTTCGCGGTGCAGGACGCAACGGGCGGCATCTACGTCCAGGCGACGGACTCGACGGTGACCTACTCCGCCGGCCAGCGGGTGCGCGTGGCCGGCGCGCTGGCCGAAAACCACGGGCTGCTGGGGATCGGCCCCGCCTTCGTCGAAGTCCTCGGCCCCGCCGCCGCCCCCGCGCCGCGCGACGTGCGCACCGGCGAGGTCGGCGAGGCCACGGAAGGGTGGCTGGTGCGCGTCCGCGGCACGGTGACGGGCGACGTGGTCGACGACCGGCCCTACGGGTGGAAGATCACCATCGACGACGGCTCCGGCCCGCTCCTCGTCTTCGCCTCGGCCTCCGCGTGGATCGACGTGGGCCGCGTCCGCGCCGGGCAGCGGATCGAAGCCGTGGGCCTGAGCGGCCAGTACGACGACCACGCCGAAGTCCTCCCCCGCGGCGACGCCGACCTCCGCGTCCTCCCCTGATCCGCGAACGCGACGGCGGCCGAAAACGAACGAGCGGGCCCCCGGCGACGGGGCCCGCTCGCGTTCCGGACGACGGCGGCGGGTCAGTACCGCAGCTCGTCGTACCCCTCGACGACGTACTCCACCTCCACCTCGTCGTCGTCGTAGCCGCCCTCCTCCTCGCCGTCGTACTCGACGTGCGCGCCGCCGTGGAGGTCGTACTCCACCAGCCGGTCGCTGCGGACGTCGTACTCCAGCACCCCCCCGTCGCCTTCGGGGTAGCGCTCGAGGTCGCGCTCGTCGATGCGGATGCGCGGGCCCGGCTCGCGGCTGCGGAGCGCAATCCCGCCCACCACCGCGCCCAGCGCCAGCGCCCCGCCCAGCGCCAGGAGGAGCGGGAGGTTGTCGTGCACCGCCGGCGGCACCGACACGACGCCCGTCTCGTCGGTGATGGCGGGGGCGCGGACGTACCGCCCGTCGTCCGGGACGGCGAGCATCTCGAAGTCGCGCGCCAGGAGGCGCAGCCCCGCCGTCATCGCCTCCCCGCGGAGCGGCGGCCCGTGCCCCGTGGCGGCGATGGCCGGCTCCAGGAGCGCCAGCAGCTCCACCGAGCGCCGCGCCGCGTCCCAGTCGATCGTGTAGTACGCCGGCGGGCCGTGGATCTCGGGGCGCTGCTCCAGCACCGCCCACAGCGACTCCTGCTTGGTGGTCACGAAGGCGTCGCCCGCGATCAGGAGGCGGTCGGCCTCGCGGAAGAGCGCCACGTGGCCCGGCGTGTGCCCCGGCGTGTGGATCCACCGCCACCCCGGCATCCCCGGCACCGAGCCGTCGGCCGGGAGGACGTCGAGCCACCCCGTGAAGTCGTACGGCCCGCGCGGATACAGCGGCGACAGGCGCGCCATGGCCCCCCCGCCCACCGTGGGGTCGGGCGGCGGGTACGCCGAGCGCCCGGTGAGGTACGGCACTTCCAGCGGGTGCGCGTAGATGGGCGCGTCCCAGAGGTCCGCCAGCGCCGGGAGCGCGCCCACGTGGTCGAAGTGCCCGTGGGTGAGGATGATCGCCGCCGGCCGCGCCCCCGGCCCGAAGCGCTCCTCCGCCGCGCGCAGGATGCGCTCCGCCGAGCCGTAGAGCCCCGCGTCGACCAGCACCCACTCCCGGTCGCCCGCACCGGGCGGGCCCCAGAGGAAGAGGTTGACGATCCCCGTCCGGAGGCAGAGGACGTCGTGCGTCACCTCCGTCTCCGGGTCGCCGCGCATCACCTCGGGGAGCAGTGTCGTCGCCATTCGGTCCCTCCATGCTCGGGCGTATCGGCGCCGGCGCCGGTTTCGCGAGAACCGCCCCGGTGCGCCGCGGAGCCCACCGGCTTCTTCAAGGGGCGTGCCCCGCCGTCGCGGCCGGCGCTGGTCCCCCCGCGTTTCCTCCGCCCCGCGGCCGGCGGCCGAAGCCGCGGCAACAACCACGGGAAGCCTCGCTCCCGTTCGATCTTGGCCCAGTCGAATCGCCTCCTGCGCGACGTCGAGTCTCGCGCCGGCGGGCATCGGCGCCGGGAACTGATGTTTCGTTGACAACATGTGGCGTAACGGCCATCCTGACAGCACGGCGGGACGTGGTTCGCCCGCCGCTCCCACCCTATCCCCCCTCCGGAGACCCATGATGCGACGTGTTTTTGCTCTCCTCCTCGTCACACCGCTCCTGGCGAACTGCTCCGACTCGGCGACGCCGGTGGCCCCCCCGGGCGCCGTGCTCGCGAGCGAGGAGTCGGCGCCGCAGAGCGCACGGTCGCCTGCGGTGATGGTGTTCGGCAACCCGGACGCCGGCACGAGCTTCCTTCCCCCGGGGTCGCACGACCAGTCGCTCCACGGCAAGGACAGGGTCATCCCGGGCACCGTGGTGATCTCGGCGGGCGAGACGGTGACCTTCCGGGTGCATCCCGGGCACCGGGTGGCGGTCTACCGCGACGGTACGCGGCCCGAGGACATCACGGTCAACCCGGGACCCTTCGTGCTCGACCCCACGAACCGGCTGGCGCTGCAGGGGGCACCCACGCCGACGTACACGTACACGTTCCAGGAGCCCGGCCGCTACCTGGTGATCTGCGCCACCTCGCGGCACTTCACCGTGGCCAACATGTACGGCTGGGTGATCGTGCGGTAGGCGGCACGACGACCGCGGACGACGAGCCCGCCGGGTGGTTTCCGGCGGGCTCGCTGTCTGTTCGGCTGTTGGTTGTCCGTGCAGGATGCGCGATTCGTCTTCGTCTTCGCTCCAGCGACCGATCCTCCAAGTGAGTAGTCCTGAGTCCTGAGTCCCAGCTCCTGAATGGTCGGATCGATGTCTTCTGTGCAGTTCAGCACCCAGGATTCAGGACTCTGGACCTGGAAGTCGACAGAACGTTTGAGCACCCACTTAGTACTGCTCCGCGAACAGCCCCGCCCCCCGCTCCAGCACCCGCGCCAGGATCCCGCGGCGGCGCCACTCCTCCAGCCTGATCTCCTTCGACTCGAGCAGGTCCCGCGCGAAGGTCTCCTCCAGCTCGCCGCCCAAGCCGCGGTCGAGGATGCCGATCACGCTCTCCTGGTTCAGCTCCTTGGAGCGGATGTCCATGTTGGCCGAGCCCACGATCGACCACACCCCGTCCACCACCAGCGTCTTGGAGTGGATCATCGTCGTCTGGTACTCCCAGATCCGCACCCCCGCCTCCAGGAGCTCCGCGTAGTAGGCGTGCCCCGCCCAGCGCACCACCTTGGCGTCGGTGAGGTGGTTGGGGAGGAGGAGGCGCACGTCCACCCCGGCCCGGGCGCGCTCGCAGAGGATGCGGCGCGTCTCCGCGTCCGGGGCGAAGTACGCCGAGGTCAGGTGGATCGCCTCGCCCGCGCAGGCGAAGGTGGTCCAGAAGAAGCTCCGCAGCGGGTGCGACGCCTGCGCCGGCGAGCTCATCAGGTGCACGTGGCGCGAGAGCTCCTCGCCCGGGAGGTCCTCCTCGTGGTCGGTGGGGAAGAAGGCGTCGCCCACCAGCACCTCGCCGCCGGAGTTGGCCCACAGCTGCGCGAAGGAGGACTGGAGGTTGGTGGCCAGGCACCCGCGCACCTCCACCATCATGTCGCGCCAGTGCTCGGCGTCCTCCGCGTCGCCCAGCCACTGGTCGCCCACCGCCGCCCCGCCGGTGAACGCCACCCGCCCGTCGATGACGATGGCGCGGCGGTGGTTGCGCTTGTAGAAGCTGGTGATCCGGCCGAAGCGCAGGGGATTGAAGAAGTGCACCCGCACCCCCGCCTCGCGCAGGCGCTTCAGCTGGCTGCGGGGGGCGAAGAGGCTCCCCACCGCGTCCAGCATCAGCCGCACCTCCACCCCCGCGCGCTGCCGCTCCAGGAGCGCCTCCGTCATCCGCTCCGACGCCTTCCCCTTCTCCCAGATGTAGACCATGAAGTTGATCGTCCGCTCCGCCTCGCCGATCGCCTTCAGGATCGCGGGGAAGATCTCCACCCCGTTGTTCAGCAGCCGCGCCGTCCCGCCCCGCATCAGCGGCGCGTTCACGATCCCCGACACGCCCATCAGGAAGGGCTCCGAGCCGATCGGGGGCGTCTCGGTCAGCGAGTATCTTCCTGGGCGCGCGCCGAGGGCGGCGAAGAGCGTCAGGACCGCCGACACCAGCGCGATGGCGCCGAGCGTCGCCAGCGCCGCCATCCACCACGGGACCTGCTGCAGCTGCTGGAGCATGCGTCTCGTCGTCTCGTGAAAACGCCGGGCGTCGGGGGGACGTCCGGCTTCTACTTCAACTGCAACGGCTTACGGCAACTGCTGGCTTGGGCGTGTCCCTCCGCTGCGCTCCGGGCCGGGCTGCGGGCCGCGTAGGCAACGA
>DATACF010000392.1:0-3428 GCA_036259235.1 Longimicrobium sp.
CCCCCCCTTCAGCGGGGCACCGGGCCCGCCCCGCACCCCCGGCGCCCGTCGAAGACGCCGAGCGACCACGCCGCCCGCCGCCGCGCGGCGGGGGTGGAGGCGCGCGGGACGCTCGCCTCCAGCTCCGCCAGGAGCGCCCGGTCGGCGCGGACCTCGGGGTGCCGGCACGCCATCACCTCGAAGACGTACAGGAGCCGCGCGACCTCCCACCCCTCGGCGGTGCGCAGCCGCGCCAGGAGCGCCGGCACCGCCTCCCGCCCCCGCGCCGCGATCGGCTCGGCGAGGGAGAGCCGGGCCGGCGCCTGGCGGACGGTGGCCCAGAGATAGATCTCCACCTGGTCGGCCAGCGGAAAGCGCCGCATGGCCGCGGGCTGCTCGTCCAGCGGGAGGGCGAAGAGCTCCGCGTACCGCGCCGGCGGCCCCTGGCGGCAAGCCGCCAGGAGCAGAACCAGCGCGACCCACGCCGCCCGGATCACCGCGGGCACTCGTCGGGGCAGGGCCCCTGGTTGCCGTACGCGTCGCGGATGTAGCGCTCCATCAGCTCCTGCAGGGCGTGGGCGTCCACCTCGAAGCGGTTGTCCCAGTACGGGTCCTGGTCGTTGCGCCACCGCCGGAAGCTCTCGCGGAGGTACTGCTGGCGGAAGTCCATCGGGCCTTCCTGCATGTACTGCTGCGTGTGCAGCAGCTCGTGCATCAGGAGCGCCAGCCCCTCGGCCGAGCCGGGGTCGTACCCCCCCTCGCGGAAGTAGATGTCGTACGCCGAGGTGAAGGCCGACGGGTCGACGCTCCCCCACTCGGAATAGAAAGGGAAGTCCTCGCCCACGTGGATGTCGACCCGGTCGAGGTCGACGTTGGGGTAGACGTCCTCCAGGAAGTTGCGGAGGAAGTCCTTCACGCAGTCCGAGAGCGGCTCCAGCCCCGAGGGGTCGACGAAGTTCACCGGGTCGTTGCGGACGTAGGCGTAGAGGTTGTAGTCGCCTCCCGCGAAGCCGATCGGGTCCCTCGCCGTCCACCGCCCCGCGTGGGCGTCGTAGTCGCGCACCCCGAAGCGCACCAGCCCGGTCTCGGCGTCGTAGAGCCCGCCCGCGAAGCCGAAGGGCTGGAACCCCGGGTTGCTGTCGCGCAGCACCCGCCCGAAGGCGTCGTAGTCGAGCCGCTGCGCCACCGCGCCGGTGGCGGCGTCGACCACCAGGCGGACGCTCCCGCGCGGGTCGGTCACGATCCGGTACGTCCGCCCCTCCTTCACCATGTAGTCGGGGACGTTGGCGCGGGTGGCGTAGACGAAGCGGCTCACCACCCGCCCCGCCCCGTCGAGCTCGGCGGCCGGGGCCAGCCGCCCCTGCCAGAGGAAGCCCTGCGTGGGCACCCCGTCCACCGTCCGCCCGATCCGCCGGTTCTCGGCGTCGACCCGGTAGCCGATCCGCCGCCCGCCGGGGAGGGCGACCTCCAGGAGGTTCCCCAGCGCGTCGTAGTCGTAGGTGGTCGTGGCGCCCGCCACCGTCCGCGTCGCCAGCTCGCCCGAGGCCCGGTAGGTGTAGGTGGCGCCGCCGTACGAGACGAGCCGCTCGTCGGCGTCGTGGACGGCCGCCTCGGCGCCCGCGGGGCCGGTGGCGCGGGTGCGGTTCCCGTTGGCGTCGTACTCGTACCCCGCCGCCGCGGCCCCGTCGCGGGTCACCGTCTCCAGCCGCCCGGCGGCGTCGTAGCCGTACCCCCACACCGCCGTCTCGCCTTCGACGGTCTCGGTGGCGGAGGTCACCCGCCCCAGCCCGTCGCGGGTGTAGACGGCGCGGAAGAGGACCGCCGCGCCCAGCGCGGCCTCGGCGCTCTCCACCTCGCCGAGGGCGTTGTGGGTGTAGCGCGTCGTCACCCCGCCCAGCGTCGTCCCCGTGAGGACGCCGCTGGAGACCTCGCGCTGGAGGGAGAGCGCCCCCGCCTGCGTCAGGAGCCCGTCGCGGTCGTGCGCCAGCGAGACCGCCGCGCCGTTGACGGCCACCGAGGCGGGGCGGAAGGAGGCGTCGTACGACGTCTCCACGCTCCCGCTCACGGCGCCGCTCCAGGTGGTCCGGGTGGGGAGCATCCCGTCGTGGGCGAAGGTCATCGACCCGTCCGGCCCCGTGGCGCCGGAGAGGTGGCCGGTGACGGGGTCGTACGTCCGCGTCACCGCGCCGCGCGCCAGCCGCGTCTCCGACACCCGCCCGGCCGCGTCGTAGACGACGGCCACCGAGTCGCCGCCGGGGCGGAGGACGGCGGTGAGGCGCCGGTCGGCGTCGTAGCGGTAGCGCGTCAGCGCCCCGCCGGGGGTCTCGGCCTCCACGATCCGGTTGACGCCGTTGTAGCCGAAGCGGTGCGCGGGGCGCCCCGGGGGCGTCACCGCCACCAGGTTCCCCCGCGCGTCCCACCCGAAGCGGACCTCGCGCCCGCCGGGGAGGGTCTGCCCGGCCAGCCGGCCGGCGGCGTCGTAGGCGTAGCCGACCCGCCGCCCCTCGGCGTCGACGACGTGGTCGACCCGCCCGAGCGCGTCGTACCCCATCGTGGTCGTCCGCCCGTCCTGCGACACCGACGCCAGCCGCCCCTCGGCGTCGTACCCCAGGACCCGCGGCGCCACCCCCGGGAGACGGATCTCCAGCGGGCGGCGGTCGGCGCCGAGGCGGGTGAGCCCCACGCGCCCCTCGGGGGTCGTCTGCCGCACCGTCCCCGCCGCGGCGTCGTACGCCACGCGGTGGACGCGGCCGTCGACCACCACCGAGTCGACCGCCAGCGTGACGCTGAAGGGGTCGGCGGGGTCGGCGAGCGTCACCCGCCGCCCCCCGGCCAGGGTCGTCGAGCGGCCGCCGGGGGTGGCCACGGTGGTGAGGGCGGCGAGCGGGGCCTGCGCGCCGAAGCGCGGGTCGCCCGCCGGGCGCGTGGTGACCGTCACCCCGTCGGGGCGCCGCATCGTCCGCGTCCCGTCGGGGGCCCGCTCGTCGGTGACGGAGAGCCCCGCGGGGCCGGTCCGCACCCGCCGGACGCCCCCGTTGGCGAAGCGCTCGTAGCGGTAGCTCGTCGCCACCCCGCGCGCCGTCTCGACGCGGGAGGTCCGCCCCGCCCCGTCGTCGACCGCCGAGACGGTCTTCGAGCCGCCCTCGTCGTCCTCGGCGCGGAGGAGCCACCCCATCTCGTCGTGCGCGTACGCCGAGCGGCGCCCGCGGGGGTCGGTGACGGAGGTGAGGCGCCCGCCCGCGTCGTAGGTCATGGCGAAGGCGCCGTCGCCGGGGCCCTCGATCCGCTCCAGGTACCCCGCGGCGCCGACCCCCAGCGCCGTCCGCTGCCCGTGCGGGGCCACGACGGCCACGGGGGTCCCGTCGGCGGTCCGCTCGATCGTCGTCGCCCGCCCGGCCGCGTCGGCGACGCGCACCAGCCGCCCCGCCGCGTCGTAGCCGAAGGTGAAG
>DATACF010000393.1:0-2976 GCA_036259235.1 Longimicrobium sp.
GGGGGGGGGGCGGGGCGGAGGCCGCGGACGGGGATCGGCGGCGGGGGCGGGGTGGCGGCGAGGACCATGGGGGGCACCACCAGCACGCTGCACGAGGCGGTGCGGAGGACGGCCTCGGCCACGCTTCCGGGGACGAGGCGCTCCAGGCCGCGCCGCCCGTGCGTCCCCAGCACCAGGAGCCCGGCGCCGTCGCACGCCGCCACGATCTCGCGCGCGGGGTCGCCGCCCTGGACGACGGCGGTCACCGGGAGGGCGGCGGGGGCGTGCTCGGCGATGAAGGCGGCCAGCCGCGCGCCCGCGTCCGCCTCGCCCGAGACGTGGAGGGCGCGCACCGGGGCGCCCCGCCCCGAGAGGGCGCGCGCCAGGGGGACGCCGCGCTCGAAGGCGCGCGGGGCGAGGTCCGACAGGTCGGTGGCCGCCACCACCGGCGCCCCCTCGGGCCAGATGCGGTCGAGGACGAGGACCGGGACGCGGGCGATGCGGAAGAGGCGCGTGGCCGTGGTGCGGACGAACGGGGCCGCCAGCGCGCTGGGGCGGGCGGCGCCGATGACGATCAGGCCGGCGTCGAGGGTGGCGGCCGCCTCGGCGAGCGCCAGGGCGGGGGCCATGTGGAGGGCGTGGCAGAAGATCCGGTCGCGCTGGGTGCGGGCGCGCACCTCGCTCTCCAGCTTCGCCTGCAGCCCCTCCTCGTAGATCCCCACGCAGTCGGGGTCGTGGTACCCCATCCGGGTGTAGACCTCGAGCGCCTCGGCCGACACCGTGAATGCGTGCACCAGGTGGAGGTCGGCCCCGGTCCGGAGCGCCAGCGCCAGCACGTCGTCCAGGATCGGGTCGCCGCCGTCGTCGACGGTGGCGATCCCCGCCACGATTGCGCGGATGGGTGCGTGCATGGGACCCCCTCGGGAAACGAGAAACCGTGGCCGGACGCCCGGCACGTTCAAGATGTCGCCGCGCCCGCCCCGGATTGATCGGGGATCGGCGGAAGGTGTGTGGGGCGGGGGCCGCGGGGGTGTCGGGAGATTCTCGATTGAACGAAAGTGCGTGAGTGCGATAGTGCGTCGTCTCCGCGCCCTTACGCGAGCCGGCGGCCGCGGCGGACGACGATGGGGGAGCCGTCGGCGACGAAGGCGGAGGTGGGAGGGCTGGCGAGGACTTCGGCGAAGGCGGGGCCGTAGAGGGTGGCGGCATCGCAGTCGAGCTTCGCCTCCTCCGCCTGCCAGACGTTCCACGAGGGGTGCTCGACGCGGTACTCCACGGTGCCGCCGTCGCGCTGGGCGGTGTAGCCCCAGTAGTGCTCGGTGATGAACTCGGCCTCGGAGCCGGCCTCCAGCGGGCGCGGCGCGCCGCGGAAGGTGGCGCGGAGGGAGGCCCACCGGCCCCGGTGCCGCCACCCGTATTCCGCGTGGCCGCCGTCGGGGCGCACCGACACGTCGTGCCGCATCGGCAGGGCCACGTAGGGCTCGTTGTACAGCACCCGCGCCACGGTGGCGATGGCCTGGCGGGGGACGATCTCCTTCACGAAGCACACCCCCCGCCGCCACCCCTCGGGCCCCTGGCGCCCCACGTAGAAGCGGAGGTTGACCTCCTCGAAGTTCACGTGGAATGGGATGGGGACGCCCAGCACCCGCGTGCGGACGAAGAGGAAGCCCACCACGCTCACGAACGTCGTCCCGCTCCACGCGTCCAGCGACGTCCCGCGCGGCACCAGCGGCCGCAGGAGCGCGGGATCGGCCGCGTAGTTCAGCATCACCAGGTGGCGCCACCCGGCCGTGAGGAAGCGCGGCGGGAGGTCGGCGGCGGGCGGGAGCGAGGCTTCGGGCATGGGTCGGCGAGCGGTTCGGAGATGGATCGTGGTCCGGAGGATAACGGCTGGCGGGACAAGAAGCGAACTTCTTCCGGCACCCTTCGGCCTCCGGATCGGCATCCAACGCGTGTTTCCGTCCCACGCTCCCGCCGCCCACGGACCTCTCCATGCCGGTCGCGCAGCTCTTCCGGGCGCTCCGCCCCCCGCGCGTCTTCGTCTCGTACGCCGCCGAGGAGCGCGACGTGGCGGGGCACCTGGCGGTGGCGTTGCGGGCCGAGGGGTACCGCGTCTTCGTCGACCGCGACGGCCTGGCCCCCGGCGGCGCCGTGCAGCGCGTCCTCCGCCGCGAGGTGGCCGCCTGCGACCTCCTCGTCTTCCTCGCCAGCCCGCACTCCGTGGCGGAAGGCCGCTACCCGCGCACCGAGCTCCGCTTCGCCGAGCGGAAGTGGCCCGCCCCCGCCGGCCGCGTCCTCGCCGTCGCCGCAGGGGCCGTCGCCCTCCGCGACCTCCCGCCGTACCTCCGCGAGACGGTCCTCCTCCGCCCCGAGGGCGACCTGGTGGCCGAGACGCTCGACGCCGTCGAGGCCCTCGCCCGCCGCCTCCCCGGCGCGCCCTCCCCCCTCCGCCGCCGGGCCCTCGCCGCGGCCACCGCCCTCCTCCTCACCGGCGCCGCCGCCGCCCTCGCCGAGCGCGCCCCGTTCGCGGACGCCCTCCCCCCGACGCTCCCCGCCGTCGTCGTCACCCGCCCCCAGCCCCTCGACACCCTCGTCGTCGGCCGCGCCGAGTGGCGGAAGGCGATCGAGGTGATCTCGGGCACCCGCCAGCAGGTGGCGTGTCCATGATCCCCCAAACTGCAATCTCTCACAGGGGGCACAGGGGACACAGAGGAAGGTGGGCGAGACGGATGAAGTTCCCCCTGTGTCCTCTGTGCCCCCCGTGAGAGATTCAGCGGGACCTGAGATCGCACTGGAGCGGAGGAAACGCGAAGGCCCCCGGAGGAGCGAACTCCCCCGGGGGCCCTTGCGTTACCGGATCCGGACCGGCGTCAGCGGGTGCCGTGCATCCGGACCTCGCCCTCGCCTCCGCGGGCGCCGCCCGGGAGCGGGAGGGGCAGCTCGGGGAAGAGGAGCTTCCCCTCGCCGCTCATGCTGGCGCCGCGGAGCGTCACCGAG
>DATACF010000394.1:0-2651 GCA_036259235.1 Longimicrobium sp.
CCGCCGGCCGGAGCCGCCGGATCGGATAGGAATCGTGCGGCCCCCGCGCGTTTTGTGGTTTGCGGGCGAAGCAGCAAAGCGACGAAAGAAAATCTACGGGCCGCGTGCGCGGGGGAGCGCGGACCCACTTTCGCGGCCATCCCTCGGCGGACAAACGGAAAAAACGGAAAACAGAAATGGCAAAGCTGGAGCGGCAGTTCGCGGGTCGGCCCCTGGTGATCGAGACGGGGAAGATGGCCCGTCAGGCCGACGGATCGTGCACGGTGATGTTCGGGGAGACGATGGTGCTCTGCGCGGCGACCGCGCAGGACACCGCGACGCACCTTCCCTTCTTCCCCCTCACGGTGGAATACCGCGAGCGCACCTACGCCGCCGGGAAGTTCCCCGGCGGGTTCATCAAGCGCGAGGGGCGCCCCTCCGACAAGGAGATCCTCTCGGCGCGGCTGGTCGACCGGCCGCTGCGCCCCCTCTTCCCCGACGGCTTCGCGAACGAGACGCAGGTCTTCGTCACCGTCGTCTCGGCCGACCAGGAGAACGACGCCGACGTCCTGGGGATCACCGGCGCCTCCATGGCGCTCATGCTCTCGCGCATCCCCTTCGCGGGCCCCATCGCGGCGGTGCGCATCGGGCGGATCCAGGGGCAGTGGGTGCTCAACCCCACCTTCCAGCAGCTCGAGTACAGCGACCTCGACATCATCGTGGCGGGCTCCGACGACGCCCTCATGATGGTCGAGGGCGGCGCGCTCGAGGTGAGCGAGGAGGAGATCGCCGAGGGGCTCCTGGTGGCCCACACGGGGATCAAGGAGCTGGTCGCCCTCCAGCGCGAGGTGATGGCGCAGGTGGAGATCCCCGCCCCGATGGCGTGGACCCCGCGCGAGATCGACCCCGCCTTCCGCGCCCGCGTGGAAGCGCTGGCCGGCGAGCGCGTCCGCCAGGCGCTCCGCATCGCCGACAAGGCCGAGCGCGGCGCCGCCGTCGACGCGGTGAAGACCGAGACCGCCGCCGCCCTCCTCGAGGAGTTCGAGAACGCCGAGAAGGACGTCGGCGCGGTGGTCAAGGAGATCGAGAAGAAGGCCATGCGCGAGATGATCCTCACCGAGGGGGTCCGCTCCGACGGCCGCGGGACCGACGAGGTCCGGCCCATCACCATCGAGGTCGGCGTCCTCCCCCGCACCCACGGCTCGGCGCTCTTCACCCGCGGCCAGACGCAGGCGCTGGGGACGGCGACGCTGGGGACGCAGGGCGACGCGCAGGCGTACGACACCATCGACTACGCCGCGCAGCAGAACAAGAGCTTCATGCTCCACTACAACTTCCCGCCCTACTCCACCGGCGAGGTCCGCCCGGTCCGCGGCACCAGCCGCCGTGAGATCGGCCACGGCGCGCTGGCCGAGCGGGCGCTGGAGCCGCTGCTGCCCCCCTTCGACGAGTTCCCGTACACCCTCCGCGTCGTCAGCGACGTCCTGGAGTCGAACGGGTCCTCGTCGATGGCCTCCGTCTGCGCCGGGTCGCTGGCGCTGATGGACGCGGGCGTGCCGATGCGCGCGTCGGTGGCCGGCGTGGCGATGGGGCTCATCAAGGAGGGCGACCGGGTGGCGATCCTCACCGACATCCTCGGCGCCGAGGACGCCCTCGGCGACATGGACTTCAAGGTGGCCGGGACCAGCGAGGGGGTGACCTCGATCCAGATGGACATCAAGATCGAGGGGCTCACCATCGAGATCATGCGCGAGGCGCTCCAGAAGGCCAACCGCGCGCGGCTCCACATCCTCGGCATCATGGACCAGGCGCTCCCGGCGCCGCGCCCCGAGCTGTCGAAGTACGCGCCGCGGATCATCACGATCAAGATCAACCCCTCCAAGATCGGCGAGATCATCGGCCCCAAGGGGAAGACGATCCGCGGGATCCAGGAGGCCACCGGCGCCACGATCAACATCGACGACGACGGCACCATCACCATCGCCTCGGTCAGCGGCGAGGGCGGCGAGCGGGCGCGGGCGATGATCGCGGGGATGACCGAGGAGGCCGAGGTGGGGCGGATCTACGACGGCGTGGTCAAGAGCACCTCGGCGTTCGGCGCCTTCGTCGAGATCATCCCCGGCACCGAGGGGCTGGTCCACATCTCGGAGCTCCAGGAGGGGCGGGTCGACAAGACGGAGGACGTGGTCAAGAAGGGCGACCAGATCCCCGTCAAGCTCCTCTCCATCGACGAGAAGGGGCGGCTGCGGCTCTCTCGCAAGGCCGCGCTCAAGGAGCGGGCCGAGCAGTCGGCGTAAGGCTTCTTCCGCTTCTTCGGCAGGTTCGTGACGAGACCCCTCCTCCGGTGCGCCGGGGGAGGGGTCTCCGCTTGTCTGTCTTCGTCGAACGGCAACGGCAGGGTTCGGGCGTGTCCCTCCGCTGCGCTCCGGGCCGGGCTGCGGGCGCCGTAGGAAACGATACTACCGTTCCAACGGCGCGGAGCCCCTGGCGGACTCCACGTACTCCGCCGCATCGCCTCCGGTCGCGATCCCCTTCGCATTCCCCCCCGCCAGGGTCTCCGCCCTCCGGGCCCGCATCCCTCACGCAACTTCGCTGGAAACACCGAACTTCGATCGCGCTTCGACCGGCGTTCGTGGCATTCGGCGGCCTCCGCGGCCCCCCTCCCCCGGCCC